>JBCBKZ010000258.1:0-7183 GCA_038520955.1 Bacteroidota bacterium
TAAGAAGCTATGAGCTTAACAGAAAGTCTGGGAAATAGATCTGGATATAGCTGAATGAATTCTAAATATCTTTCTTCTGCAGTAGCTCCAAGTACACCAATAAGTCTATTGTTTACAGCTATAATATTATTAATCAATTTGCGGTTTTGGATGAGAAGTTGATCAGCATCCAGATTCGCTTTCTCTTCAAAGAATGATTTAGGAAGGACTTTGAATTCACTGTTTTCTATGGCTGCAACATAGGTTTTAGCTGGTGTACCATTGATAAAGCTTTCAAGATCCGTTACCATCCAGTTTTCAGGAGCAAATTGCAGGATATGTTCTTTACCGGAAACGTCGATCACATAGCTAGCCAGACATCCTGATAGGACAAGGTAACTTTCATGGCATACATCTCCCGGCCGGATAAGAATAGCTTTCTTTTTTACTTTCCTTGAAAGGAGGTTTTCTACGAACTTCATAGTGGTAAGAATACTCGTGGGAGCTTGTTAAAGACCTGAAATTGAAGTAAGCGAAAGCCTGCTACAAATTCTATATTATGCTGTCTTTTCCGAGATGGAACAAACTCCTGTTTGTTTCAATCCATGTGAAGGACTCCTGTCCTTCTCAATCCTAAAACTGTAATTGAACCCCAAAGAGCACCTGCCTGGGAGTGGTAAATCTGGCTGGGTTAAATGGGGGAATTCCATTATTCTGGGGGTCTGGGAAAAGAGGATCTCTCACTTCTAGTGGAAGAGGGTCTCCAAACTCGTAAGCATCTCCTGTTACGCCATTGACGATGGCGGCTGATCGATAATTGGTGAGATTCGTAACCGCTACACTGAGGGAAAGAGTAGCTGGTCCCAGCGTAAAGTCCCGGCTGAGCGAGGCATCTGCCCAAAACCAATACGTACCCACCTCATCAAATGGCCTATCATCCAAACGCTCATACTCTGGTCTACCAGTAAAGTCATTTACCCTTGCCAAGGTAAAGGGCGTATATCTAAGTCCTGATTTCCAGGTAGAACTCACGCTCAGCCTGAATCCTTTCAATGGAAACCCACCAATATAGACTGAAGAATCTGGGGTGAATAATGCCAATAATTTTAAGTCAAAAGGCCTATCCCATGCGAGGAATTGTTCCTCAGTCGTATTCACAAAGCCCTGCTGGACAATCTGAAGTCCTGACTCGGCAGCCGAATTCGATTTTCCTGTAGCCACACTGTATGAGCCAGAAACGGTTCCCATAAAGGATTTCCCGATTCGCTTGGTTAAGGCTACTTCTACCCCACGGATTCTGGCATAGTCCTGATTGATAAAGAAACTTCTAGCTACTATAATCCCAATTGGGTCAGGTACCTCTATCCTCCTTCTGATGATGTAGTCAAACTTATCATTGTAGAAGGCTACCATGGTAAGGGCCAAATCTCTTGTAAGCTGCGACTTAAGCCCAATCTCATAGGATACGGTTACTTCCGGATTCAGATTAGGATTCCCTAAATCTGCCAAAAAAGAGTTGTCTCTAAATTCAGGTGCCAGCCCCTGATACACCATACGTGGGTGAGGCAGTCGCATACTGTGGCTATAGTTGAAATAGAGAACGTTGTTATCACTTACGGGGAAGGAAACATTTATTCGTGGTAGCAAGCGTGCTTTCCACCTCCTCCCAAACAACTTGGTAGTCTCATTCAGGTAATTCTCACGAGTAACATCCAGGATTAAGGCATTCTCACTTTCGACCTGCTCATCCACAAATCTTCCTGGCGCCCAATAATTCAGTCTGGCTCCCAATACAGCTATGATTCCTTTGTAGCGGACTTCATCTTGCAAGAATAAGCCTCCAGTGGCTGGAGACACGTTCCAGACATCACTGCTTTGACCTAGTTGAGTAGAAGGGGTGGTTAGCGTATCATTGATACGGATAGGCGCTCCCACCCAGGGACGACTCACATCTATCCATTGGTAGTTTTGTTCTTTATGCTCCAGACCAAAGTTCAGGTAGTGGACTTTACTTTTTGATTGGTAGGTAAACTTTCCCTTGAAGGTATATTCCTGTACATAATGGTCATGCCAAAGAGTAGCTATCCCACCATTATTGGTGAGGCCGGGTCCCGGGAATACATAAACCACATCATCCAGCGGATTAAATACATCTACTGGGTCAGTAACAATAGATGCCGGATCCAGAATCTGATCGACTGTTTCTGTCCTAAAAGGTCTTCCGTTAGCGTCAGCTCTGAGGTTCGTAAATAAGCGCCCTCCTGATAACTCCATCGTCCACTGCTCCCCAAGAACTCCTTTCAGGCTAAGCACAGAAAGATTGGATCTGTGTGTATAAGTATTGGCCTGATCCATGTCCAGGCTAAATCTGTATTGGAAACCAGGCGTAACTACAGCATCATTTCCTATGACTTGTAGGCTACGGGTATTCTGATTGATATTTAAGCTGTGCTGATTAGTCAGGGTGATCTTCCATCCAGGCTTTACATTATAGGCTAATTTAATGGTATTGGACCATCTGTTATCCTGACGAGGCGCCCAGGAAGTTTCATCCTCCAAAATAGAGCTCCTAAGTTGGTCTGCTGTTACCCGAAAGTAGGTATCTGTCAGGAAGGCACTTCCACCCACAAAGAAGCTGAGCTTATCCTTTAGGATGGGACCACTAACACTCACATCCAGTTGATCTGTATTCCAGCTGGGTCCTTGATTCTTATTGAAGCCTAGGTTGTCTCTTTGATAATCCAGATTCACGGAGAATTTCTCCCCTCCTTCCTTTATTCTTGTCAAAACTACTCCAGAAGTTCCTGAACCAAACTCTACGCCACTACCTCCGGTGATCAGCTCTACATCTTTCACTGCAAGCGCATTCACATCCACTCCAAAGCCCGTTCCCGCTAAGGGGTCCTGAGCATTTATGCCATCTATGAGGTATTCAGTTTCGTACACTCTTCCTCCTCTGATTTGTACTCCATCAGGAGTTTCATTCACACCTACCTGCATAGCCACAATCTCCTGCACATTCTTTACCCCCATCTCGCTGATCTCATCTTCTGTGATGAGCACCTGGGACTGGCCTGACTCTAAATTGATTAAGGTGCGCTGTCCTACTATTTCCACTTCCCCCAGCGTCTGAACACTAGAATTCAAACTTGCATTGAGTTCATTCTTTCCTCCTGATAGCCTTATTCCATTGAAGATTTTTTCTGCATATCCTATGTAGGAGAATCTGATGGAGTAGTCCCCAGGCTTAATACCATTAATGGTAAACCGGCCATCTTCCTGGCTAAAAGCTCCCTTATAAGTACCAATGATAAAGATGGAGGCTCCCGCCAGAGGTTCGCGGGTTTCAGCATCAACGATTCGCCCGCTAAGTGAGGCTGTTTGTGCCACTCCCAGGTATGGGAGAAACAGAATAGACAGAAAAAACCAAAGGGTTCTGGTCATGCGTGGATGTGTACAAATTTAGCTAAATATCGGGATGCTTTAGGTAGCTGCCAAGTCTAACCCACTATGAATGGCAAATTCTTCTAAAAAGTCTATGGATAATTCTATGAGAAAGGGGATTCTCAGGTGATTATGAGAGAAAGGTGAGACTAAAATGCCTCTGTTAGCTGGAGAATAACTGAAGTTTGGTAAAAAGTTGGGACACTAAGTCGAAATCACCCCAGCCTCTACCATTCCATCTGTCAGGTCAGCAGCTAATTTCTCCAGATCAATTCCCAGTTTTTGCTTATTAATTTTTAGGATCTGCTCCCTCATGTCTCTAGGGAGTTTCTCGTATCCATGAAAGCCTCCTAAAATAGCCCCGGTAACAGCCCCTACGGTATCGTTATCACGACCGTAGTTTATAACAAACTCCAGGGCTTGCTGGAAATCAAAGTCCGCATATAGAATGGCAGCCAGGTTAATCATATGAATTTCTCCCGCATGAAAGGGATAATCCTGATTTCGCTGGTCTAGTAATTCATAAGCTTTTTTCAGACTGGCTTTATTGGCGATAGACGTTGGTGCTGCCCCTCTGCTTACTCCCTCACTATCTAATGCCTTTGCCTCCCCTATCATATAGCGTACGTCTTTCCATATTCTGTAGCTACTTCTTCCTACGAGTCTGCTTTCAAAGTAATTCTGAGGATCTACTTCAGAAAGCACTGCCAGTACAGAACCCTGAGTAGCATTAGGGTTCATAGCTTCAGCCATCATAGCGGCAGTTAAGGCCGTGATATCTCTGGCGTATCCAAGGTCGAAAATAGAAAGTTGGAAGGCAGACTGATAGGCCCTCTCAGGCTGACCAGGATAGGGAAGGCCGAACATAGGTGAATATAGCAGGCCTGCACAAACCATTTCTCCCCCATAAAATCTGTGAAGGGCATCCAGGTAGTCATCCATTTCTCTATCTACATAAGGCTTCGCTACTACAGCCCACTCCTGTAGCCAGGCCATTCTCCTTACCCTTTCTTCTATCGGTCTTGGATCAAAGGTGTCAGTCTCCAACAAATCATCTACTTCCTTTTCATATTGATCTGTGATATGCTTCGCAAAATGGCGCGGATTAGGCCCTTTCTCACGATAAAAGGTGGAGAACTCATCAAGCATATACAGGCCCGTCAGGTACTTCCAACGGGTATCATCTGTCGTTCCCCCTGCCCTTAAGTTCACATCCCATGTCCCTTCAGGTGAAGGTTCACGTACCATGTCATCCAGTCCCTGTACAAATCCATACTCTACATTTATGCTATAGCGAGACCACATTTCTGTGGGAGCCCCCATGGCATCTCCTATAGCAGAACCTACTAATGACCCCAGTACCTTATCATACAAACTATCCCTGGACATCTGTGCATAGGGAAGCTCCGCCTGTATAACAGAATCAGGCTGAACAGCCATTAAGGAAGGCTGGTCATCAGGAAACCGGCAGGAATCCATCAGAAGAAACAAGATGACAGAGACAAAAATAAGGCGCTTCATATACTAGTTTAATTTACCAGTCATAATCCATTTCTCTGCAAGCTGCATCATGGCCACTCTTGCAGGTAAGTCTGCTTCTAAAGGTAGTTGAGCTACTCCCAGAATTCTCCTCAGAATCTCCGTTCCTGCAAATCCGCACAAAAGGGATTCATCCACCTTATTGGAAGAGGAGTACCATCCGGGAATTTGATGTATGACTGACTGATCCTGTTCGGATAAGACCATATGAGCAACTAGCACGCCAAGATCAAATTCTGGCATTCCGGGAAAACTAAACTCAGGATCTATCACCTTTAGGCCCTCGGAAGTTTTCAGCCAACTACCGGGATAAAAGTCTCCGTGAACTAAAACAGATCCTCTGGACAGGTATTTTTCCCCTAATTGGGTGATTTTCTCCTTTAAAGAAGTATTTTTTCTATAAGCTAAAGAGGATTCCTGTAGTCCGGAGAAAATGGTATCCAGGTCCATCCCATTATCTTCCAGAAAAGGAAAATGAAAAATGTGTTCATGATTCAGGACACGCATCGCCTGATTATCAGGATATTCTGCGCCACTAATCTTATGGAGACTACTTAAATAGTTTACAGCTTCCTGTATTTCTTCATCAGGAACTTTCTCATCGTTTTTATACAAAGACATATAATCTACCCCTTCTCCTAGATCTCCTAACATCATCATGAAGTGTTCAGGGCTCATAGCTATAAGTTCGGGAGAATACTTTCTCAGGAAGGGGTCATGTGCTACTTCTTGAAAGTAAGTGGCTTCTACTTGATTTCTCTCTACAGGAGCTGCTATCTGGGGATATTTTTCCACCCATGGCCTGGCCTGTTTTAAGATGAAGCTTCTCTTGTTTGTGCGGACCCTTAGTACATAGTTCATATTCCCTTCTCCTGGCTTTTCCGTCCTCTCTAAAGATTCTCCTTGCTGTAGCCATCCTTTACCTAACAGGAATTGAGAAATTCCCTGAAGATCAGTTTCTAAAAAGTATGAGTTGGGAAAGAGCTGGTGGAATTGATGCTTAAGTGTGTCCATACTAGAAGTATTACCTGTTACAAATATAAATTCTCCTTCTACAGGAAACTACCCGCCGCTTACTGGGAGTCTATAAATTTTCTCTGTCTAAACTGTTAATTTAAATTAGTTTCCATTTTTGACTGTCTGGCAGACGTCAGAATATCATCTTAGAAAACCTGATTGCCCGTAAACTTGAAACGTCATTAGCATCAGAACTACAGCAGTCTTGTTTCAAATAAAACTACCAGAGATTTCATATATTCCATTATATCAACCAGTAATCGCCTTATCATGAGCAATGCAACAGACCCTTACATCGACCTGGATTCCTCAGTCGAAATAGATTATTCTAATGAGGAAGCCCTACTTAACGACGCTGCCGCCGTAGACCGAAGTCCTTCTCCCGCAGGTATGACTCGCTCTTTAGGTATGGACCTCAAAAGTATGGTTACTTTAGTAGAGACCCATCCCCTTCAGGATGGTCGGTATTTCAAAACGGAAGGAGAGTCTATCAAAAAACAGATCTATCTTCATGATACCCTGGGATGGGGAGACCCCATAGGAGTTATAAATGGCTGGGATAAGGCAAAAAACAGCCGCGGAGAGTGGGCTAAGGTCGGTACCTGGTGTCTGATAGCCGGCAGAAAAGTTCATCCAAGTCATAGACATACAGATGGCCATGTCTACAGAGCTTTCTCTTCCAGAGATTGGGCCTATCATCTTGGAGTCAGGGCTCATAATTCTGAACAACTTAATAGAGAAAGTATTGGGATAGAGCTATGTAGCTTTGGTCCTATGGTAAAAGTAGGAGAAAATCAATATGCCCCTAAAGCCTATCCAAGTCTTCAAAACAATCCCAAATACTTTCTATCAGAAGAAGACATTGTGATATATGATGAATCTACAGGGTACCCTAATGGTTACCGAGGGAGCAACTTCTATGAAAAATATACTGATGCCCAAATTGAAGCATTAAGAAATACCCTTATGTACCTTTGTGATACCTACAATATCCCTACTGAATACAAAGGAATTGAAATGTTTGGGTCCCAAGAAAGCCCATACATTGATTCACGCCCGTTTACAGGTGAAGCCGGAATCTGGACACATACTTCCATTAGAGGATTCCAAGAAAGTAAGAGAAAATGGGAGAAGCACGACTGCCATCCACAGCCAGAACTGATCAATATGTTAAAAGGGCTTAGGCTACAGGACTAAGCCCTTT
>JBCBKZ010000259.1:0-7174 GCA_038520955.1 Bacteroidota bacterium
AATATAGGCATTTTCAGAGAATTTTTCTGATGATTCCCTACCTAATCTGGCATGTAGCTGAGTATTTATTAGTTCTCAAGAAGGCTAAGTAGCTGTTAATGAACATGCCCGGATCCTTTAGCCCCTCTTGGAATTCGGATCCTCTACCATTTCCTGTACCTCTTTTGGAGGGGCTTCACTAAAGCGGGAAATAGTAATCGTTACAATGAAGTTCAGAATCATCCCTAAGGTCCCAATGCCTTCAGGAGAAATTCCAAACCACCACTGATCAGGCGTCCCACCCATAAACTTGAAATAGATGATGTAAGCCGCTGTGAAGGTGATTCCCACCAGCATTCCGGCTATGGCACCCTCTTTATTCGTGCGCTTACTGAAAATACCCAGGAAGATAGCCGGGAAGAAGGAGGAACACGCCAGGCCAAAGGCAAAAGCTACGGTAGCAGCCACGTAGTCAGGCGGATTAATCCCAAAATATCCAGCTATCAGGATAGCTACCCCGGCAGCTGCTCTGGCAGCCCAGAGTTCTTCTTTCTCAGTGATATTAGGTCGGAAAGTTCTTTTTAGGAGATCATGAGAAATGGCTGTAGAGATAACCAGGAGTAAACCAGCAGCAGTAGACAGTGCCGCGGCTAACCCTCCGGCAGCTACCAATGCGATTACCCATGCAGGTAAATTGGCAATTTCAGGATTGGCAAGTACCATGATATCTCTATCCACTATCAACTCATTCTTGTCCGCATCCGCAACATAGTTAATGATGCCGTCTCCATTTTTATCTGTGAACTTAATAAGGTTCGTCTTTTCCCAATTAGTAACCCATGAAGGTGCATCCGCATAAGGAGTTCCTGAAATGGTCTGTATCATGTTTACCCGGGCAAATGCAGCTACGGCTGGAGCCGTGGTATACAGAATGGCGATAAAGACCAATGCGTATCCCACTGACTTACGTGCGTCCCTTACACCGGGAACCGTAAAGAAGCGTACAATCACATGCGGCAGGCCAGCCGTTCCAGCCATTAGCGCAAAGGTGATAAAGAACATATCCAGGGTCGATTTTTGGCCACTTGTATAGGCGGCAAAGCCTAACTCTTCATGGAGCACGTCCAGTTTATCCAGCAAATACGTCCCCGGTTCATTGGCCAGTTCTCCCCCAAATCCTAGCTGTGGAATAGGATTGTTGGTCATAAGGATAGAGATAAATACTGCCGGGACCAGATAGGCAAAGATCAGTACACAGTACTGAGCTACCTGTGTATAGGTAATCCCCTTCATTCCTCCTAACACAGCATAAAAGAATACAATGGCCATCCCGATTAATACACCCGTGGTAATGTCTACCTCCAGAAAGCGGGAGAAAGCGATCCCTACCCCTTTCATTTGTCCAACCACATAGGTAAAGGAGACAAAAATGGCACAGAAGACCGCCACGATTCTGGCAGTTCTGGAATAGTACCTATCTCCTATGAAATCCGGGACGGTAAACTTCCCAAACTTTCTCAGGTAAGGGGCCAGAAGTAAAGCTAACATCACATAGCCCCCAGTCCATCCCATGAGGTATTGGGCTCCGTCTCTTCCCATAAAAGAGATGAGGCCTGCCATAGAAATAAAAGAAGCAGCTGACATCCAGTCGGCTGCTGTAGCCATTCCATTGGCTAAAGGAGAAACCCCTCCTCCGGCTACATAAAACTCTTTGGTAGATCCAGCTCGCGACCAAATAGCGATGCCGATGTATAGTAAAAAAGTAAGCCCCACAATCAGCAGGGTCCAATCCTGAATGTCCCAGTTAAAATCCATGATGGTTGATGCGTTAAGAGGTAAGTATTATTCTTCGTCTACTTCATAAGCTTTGTCCAGCCTATTCATCAGATAGACATAAACAAATACCAGGATGACGAAGACGTAGATGGATCCTTGTTGGGCAAACCAGAAGCCTAGTTTAAAGCCCCCAAGGGGAATGGCATCCAACGCATCTACAAATAATATTCCGCACCCAAACGAAACGAGAAACCAGATGGAAAGCAGGATCACCATATAACGAATATTGGTTTTCCAGTAAGATGTGAGGTCCTTCTTCATGTGTGTCCTTATTAGTCAGTATTAAACTTACACATTTTTTGAAGAAGGTATAAGAGAAGAAATAACATAGGAGGTCTCTTCAGGAATCTATGACCCTGGTTACTCAGCTTGCATCCCACCAAAAGAAGAAGGTCCTTCCCAGCCAGCTTCCGGGAAGAACCTCATTATTCTCTACCTAGATCTACTATATAGCCACAGCAAACATTCCTGAAGGCAGGTTGTTAGGATAGCTTTTCTTCAAAGAGTTCCTGCTCCGGTTTGCCTTCCCTTTACTCTCGTACTGTCCCATTACCAAGCAGTAGGTACCAGTTTGAGGTTTGTACCTGATAAAAAACTGCATAGAGGGGAAGCTCTTATTATAAGCTTCAAAGGACTCTACTACCCCACATGCACTGGAAGAAGAAAAAAGCTGGATCCCCCACGCCTGATAAGTTAGCGGTTGAAGGGTATTTAGGTTAAAGGTATAGCGTTGAAGGCTTCCTTCATCCACTAATAGACCACAAGTTTCTGCTGGGCTAAGATTAAAGCCTCTATATTCCGGGGGAGGTGAGTAATACGGATCTCCTCCTCGAGGAATCCCAGGGTTAAAGGGTTGTGTTGACCGGTTCACCTGATTCTCACATTGCGCCAATAAATTGGCAACAGCATAGTACTCCTGTGCCAAAGAGTCCAACTTAAACCTAAGGGCATTCCCATAATCAGCCCACTGCTGGCTGGATAGATATAAGCTCTGATTAGAACTTTCAATGGCAGCTAACTGGCTCCTGAGTTCATAATTCTCCTGTTCCAACGCATTTAGCCTGATTGCTGTACTCATGGAAGTGCTGGAATAAGGATCCAGGGCACCCAACTTGGTAAGAATTCCAATGGAAAAAACTCCAATGAAAATAGCGATGAATAGAAAACTTCGTTTCTTCATGACAATGGCAAGATTAATAAGCGTCTAAAAAACGGCCGTTAGGGAGGGATGGGGGATATTACGAAATAATTTATTTTTTCTATAGTTCAATTATCCCAAAATCTTAACTCTCCTCCCCACTGACTTAATATCAGGCCATTAGCGGTATTCATTCTGCTAGAAGCCTTACCTGAAGCATCGAGTGTGAACAGTTCTTTCTTAAGTTCTTGCTGAAAAAACGGGAAATACAAAATGTCATTGGTGCTGGTTAATCTTGTATGAGAAAAAAATTGAGTAGCCTGAATAAGTAATTGTCCTGGAACCAACCTCCATTCGGATATTCTGCTACCTAATCAGTTGAAAGTCTGACCTTTTTAGAGCGTGGTATCTACAAACTTCTGAAAAGTTTGGGACAAAAACATGCTAAAAAGGCAATTATATCCAATATGCCCTCCTGTAAAAACGATATAATAGTATACTGCAAGCGCATATGAAGTTAGAGCTGTTGACTAAAATCAGCGTTAATAAAATCGAAGACCCCCAGGCTAGCCTCGAACCCATACAAGATATGATGGTGGAAGGGGAAGAAGTCCAGGGTGCATTTGCTCATATGAGAGATAAAGTCTGGTTTACCAACAAACGCATCATTACCATGGATGTGAAAGGGGTAACCGGAAACAGGAGGGAGTTCAGATCCTTTCCTTATAGTAAAATTGCGTCCTTTTCTGTGGAGACTGCAGGAACACTGGACAGTGATTCTGTGCTGAAAATATGGACGAATGGTGTGGGGCAGTTTGAAATCAAATTTGCCCGTAAGCTGGACATTAAAAAAGTAGGCCATTTTGTAGGACAACAGATACTGTGGTAGTAAGGCTATCCTGATCTTTCGTTGCCTAAACAAAAAACCACAGATACTCTGATGAACAAAGACTTCATCCTGTATCTGTGGTTTCCTTTATACTGAGAATTCTCTCTCTTACATTTTCTCTAGAATCATAGCTGAAGCTCCTCCCCCACCATTACAAATGGCCGCTAATCCATACTTGGCTTCATTCTGCTGAAGGACACCATTCAGGGTAGTTACAATTCTAGCTCCAGAGGCTCCGAGGGGATGCCCAAGAGAAACTGCTCCCCCATGAATGTTTACTTTCTCTGGATCTACTTCCATCACTCTATTAAACGCCATAGTAACTACGGAGAAGGCCTCATTCACCTCAAAGTAGTCTATGTCATTTAAGCTAAGTCCCGCTCTGTCTAAAGCCTTAGGAGCAGCCTTGGTAGGTGCAGTAGTAAACCACTCTGGTTCGTGAGCTGCATCTGCAAAAGACACAATCCTCGCAACAGGCTTTAGGTTATACTTCTTTACTGCCTCCTCACTGGCCAGGATAAGAGAACTTGCGCCATCATTAATAGTAGAAGCATTGGCAGCCGTAACGGTTCCATCCTTTGTGAAGGCAGGCCTTAAAGCCGGAATCTTTTCAAACTTCACACGCTTGAATTCTTCATCCTCATTGACCAAGACAGGATCTCCCTTACGCTGAGGAACTTCTACAGGGATAATTTCTCCTGAGAATTTTCCGGACTCCGTAGCTGAGGCGGAACGCTTATAAGAAGTAATGGCAAAAGCATCCTGCTCTTCACGGGAAATCCCGTACTTAGTGGCTGTATTATCAGCACAGACCCCCATGGCATACTCGTTATACACGTCTATCAGACCGTCTTTAGCTAAGCCATCTACGATTTCTCCATTTCCATACCCATAGCCGTAGCGAGCCTTGGGCAAATAGAAAGGAATATTGGTCATACTTTCCATTCCACCTGTAACCACTATGTCTGCCATACCCAGCATAATGCTCTGGGCCCCTATCATCACAGATTTTACTCCCGAGGAACACACCTTATTGACGGTAGTACAGGGCACATCATTAGGAATACCGGCAAAAATAGCCGCCTGTCGTGCAGGTGCCTGCCCCAGGTTAGCCGAAACCACATTTCCCATAAACACCTCATCTACCTGATCTGCAGCTACGCCTGCTTTTTCCAATGCTCCTTTTATGGCGTGCGCCCCTAGTTGTGTAGCCGAAAATCCTTTTAATACGCCTCCAAAACTCCCGATGGGGGTTCTCACAGCTGAAACAATATATACTGGCTTTGTACTCATGTATAGAATATTTGTATGCTAATTATCATTTACTCAAAACTACTGACTCTTTTCCATATTTAATAAACAACCTTTCCCAATCTTAATGTTTGTCCTAATCCAAACAGCTTAAAACAAGAAACCCTACCTGCAGATCAGGTAGGGCCATATAAACTAGTCATGAAGTAATTACAGTTTTGCGGCTCCCTCCTTAATTACATCCACCACTGTGGGATCTAATAAGGTGGAGACATCTCCCAGGTTTCCGGCAGTACCATCTGCTATTTTTCTGAGAATCCTACGCATGATCTTACCGGAACGAGTTTTGGGAAGCCCCGGTACCACCTGAATTTTATCCGGCTTAGCGATAGGCCCTATCTCCTTAGTGACTACCTGGAGAATTTCTTTCCTCAGATCGTCCTCATTATCTACTGTATTCTGAGTGATCACATAGGCATAAATTCCCTGTCCCTTTATATCATGTGGATAACCTACCACGGCTGATTCTACCACATTTGTATGCTGATTAATGGCATTTTCTACTTCGGCTGTCCCCATTCTGTGGCCAGAAACATTGATTACATCATCCACTCTCCCTATGATGCGATAATTTCCATTGGCATTTCTTCTCGCGCCATCTCCCGTAAAGTAGAGATTGTCAAACATGGAGAAATACGTCTGCTTGGCACGCTCATGATCCCCGTAGGTAGTTCTGATCATAGATGGCCAAGGGAATTTCACGCAAAGCAGTCCTTCCACATCATTCCCTTCAATCTCGTTTCCATCCGCATCTACTAATATGGCTTGTATACCTGGAAGTGGAAGAGTAGCACAACATGGCTCTAAGGGGGTTATGCCTGCGATAGGAGAAATCATCATTCCCCCCGTCTCTGTTTGCCACCAGGTATCCACAATAGGGATTCCTTTATCACCAATATGATCATCATACCAGTGCCAGGCCTCAGCATTGATGGGTTCTCCTACCGTTCCCAGTACTTTCAGCTTACTGAGGTCATAAGGTTTCACAAACGCTAGGCCTTTTGCTTGTAAGGCACGGATAGCGGTAGGCGCCGTATAAAAATGGGTTACTCCCAGTTTCTCACAAATCTGCCAGAATCTACCAGCATCCGGATAAGTAGGAATTCCTTCAAACATAACTGTGGTAGCACCCGCTAGCAATGGACCATATACTATATAAGAGTGTCCGGTGATCCAGCCTATATCTGCTGTACACCAGTAAATATCTCCTTCTCCATACTGAAATACATTTCTGAAGGTATACTCAGTATATACCATATACCCACCACAAGTATGTACTACCCCTTTTGGCTTTCCAGTAGAGCCTGAGGTATAGAGAATGAACAGCATGTCTTCACTATCCATTTCTTCTGCCTCACAAACGGCATCTACTTGTGGTAATTCTTCATGAATCCAGACATCTCTCCCTTCTACCCAGTTCACCTCCTGACCGGTACGCTTTAATACCAACACCGTCTTTACGGAGGTAGTAGACTCAAGTCCTTTGTCTACCACATCTTTCACTGGAATTTTCTTGGCTCCCCTGAAGTTTCCGTCAGAGCAGATCACCGCATTACAAGAAGCATCATTAATCCGATCTGCCAAGGCTGTAGCGGAAAATCCGGCAAAGACTACTGAGTGAATGGCACCTATGCGTGCACACGCTAGTACTGCGATGGCCAATTCTGGTACCATAGGCATATAGAAACACACACGGTCTCCTTTCCCAATGCCATTTTTCTTTAAGACATTGGCCATTTTACATACGGCCGCATGTAGTTCTTTGTAGGTAAAGGTAACTGTATCGCCTCCTGACTCATTGGGTTCCCAAATAATGGCCGTTTGGTCTCCTCTAGTTTCCAGGTGTCTGTCCAGGCAGTTTTCAGTGATGTTCATTTTCCCACCGAGAAACCACTTTACATCCAAGTCTCTGAAATCCCACTCAAGGGTTTTATCCCATTTTTTTCTCCACTGGAAGGTCCCAGCCACTTCATCCCAAAAAGCTTCAGGCTGTTCAACACTTCTCTTGTAGGTTTCCTGGT
>JBCBKZ010000025.1:0-16662 GCA_038520955.1 Bacteroidota bacterium
TACTATTCTATTTTTCAGGAGAATTAACTTTTTCCAGCATAGCTTCAATCTTCATCAGTTTAGCAGAAAGTGCATCCACCTTCTGAGCCTGAGCTTTAAGGATGTTATTCTCTTCCTGAAGGGCCTGAATTTGAGTCTGCTGGTCCTCTATCTCCTTCTGCTGCTCTTTTACTGCATTTACCAGCATATATGTCAGGGCAGTACCATCATAGGAGAGCTGATTCTCAAAGTCTTCAGTCTTCACTTCATTCACCATATAAGGCGCTACCTTCTGGATTTCCTGGGCGATGATCCCATAGTAAGTCTTACCATCATCCTTGTATCCACCCTTTCCATTATACTGGAAGGTCCTTGGCTGGATCTTCATCAGCTGGGTAAGCCCGTCTGTATAAGCAGCTACATTCTTCTTGATTCTCATGTCAGAGAATGTTTCCCAGGCGCCGCCGCCCACTTTACCTGCGTTACCATTCACGGATAGTAACTGGGTGGGTGCTTCAGTACCTACTCCTACGTTTCCGTTAGATCTTAGACTCATCACTTTATTGTGCTGATTAAAAGATCCATCTGTTAGCTTGATATCCAACTGAGTTCTGGAAGCAGTCCCTACATTTTCATATCTACCCAAAGAGAAACTTACTTTGTTGCCGTAGGCTTGTCCACTTATCCCCTCTCTCACCAGGTGGAAAATGTCTCTGGTGCCATTAGGTACGTTCCCTCCATTATTGGTGGACTCATAGAAGGTGGCTTGCGCATCCGTATAGTTGAATCTGGCATCATGAAGAATGTCGTTCCCCAGGGTCAGTCTGGTCACAGGACTGGTAGTCCCTATTCCTACATTTCCATTGTATTGGATGGTCATCTTAGAGTCAGAGATCTTTGCATTGGCAGCGGTTGAATTATCATTTCCGTTGCTACTCAGGGCAAAGTGTAGTTTAGCCCTACTCCAGCTTCTCACTCCTTCTGCAATAATGGCCGTTTTCTGAGCTCTGTCCACTGCTCCATTAGGGGTACCTAAATAGAGTGTAGCATCCCCATTCTCTCTGATGGTAGAGATAGAAGCAGAGGCATTGGTTCCACCTCCTACTTGAAATTTATAGGCAGGCTTATTAGTTCCTACCCCTACGTTACCCCCATTGTCATTCAGCAATACATAAGACGTTCTCTTACCTCCTCTTAAATAGGTGTGCTCATCTATGCTATAATGAAAATGCGTAACTCTATCTGTTCCTCTGACCACCATAGAACCCCATCCAGCAGTACCTCTCGCTACATCCAGATTGGCTCTAGGATTATTGATTCCGACTCCAAGTCCGGTATTATTCAGGGTCATTTTATCTGTACCCTTAATATTAAAGTCGTAGGTAGAGCCTGTGTTTGTGGCAAAGGTACTTCCCTCAATGCCTAGACCGTAGGAGTTTTGCGGGGCATTTCCGCTTTGATACAGCAAAATCTGGTAGTCCTTCCACTCATTAAAGCTAGCTGTACCACCTGGATCATCCCCTACATTATTCTTGATTTGGAGAAGTGACTTAGGTGAGGTTATACCTATACCTACATTTCCGTCGTATTGGATGGTCATCTTGGAATCTGCTACTTTGGCGTTGGCAGCAGTGGTATTATCATCTCCATTGCTACTTAATGCAAAGTGGAGTTTGGCCCTACTCCAACTCCTCACCCCTTGGGCAATGATAGCTGTCTTCTGCGCCTTATCTACAGATCCATTAGGCGTACCTAAATAAAGGGTGGCTGATCCATTCTCTCTTGTTGTAGAAAGAGAAGCAAAAGCGTTAGTGCCACCACCGACTTGAAATTTATAGGTAGGTTTATTAGTTCCTACCCCTACGTTACCTCCATTATCATTCAGGAAGACATGGGAAGAGGTCTTACCTCCTCTTATGTAGGTATGCTCGTCTGTGCTATAATTGAAGTGGGTTACTCTGTCAGTTCCTCTAACTACCATAGAACCCCATGCCCCGGTACCTCTTGCCACATCCAGGTTCGCTCTCGGGTTAGTGAGCCCAATACCTAGTCCTGCATTAGTCAGCGTCATTTTATCTGCTCCCTTTATTTTGAAATCGTACTGAGCAGAACTGTTTATTGCAAATGTGCTTCCTTCTATTCCCAAACCATAAGAATTTGTGGGCGAATTCCCTTGGTATAGCAACAGCTGATAATCCGTATACTTATCGAAGGAAGTAGCATCTCCTACATTATTACGGATCTGAAGGAGGGACTTAGGTGCAGCAGTGCCTATCCCTACATTGTTAGTAGCGCCATCTACGACCAAGGTATTAGCATCTATATTCAGCTTAAAGTTCCCTGTGGTAAGGGCTCTGTTCTGGGTAAGGGCACCATTCTCCGTGTAGATAGATCCTCCAGCACTCCCCCCTATGTCTCCTGCTGCTATTTTTCTTAGGTTACCATTCGCGTCCGTAGTGATGATCTGGTCTGTCGCAGCACCGGCGGGTAGGTTTCTGATTCTAACCTCACCATTTACATCCAACAGTTTACTGGGTGCATTGGTCCCTATTCCAAGGCCTGCCGTGGTCAGGGTCATCTTATCTACTCCTTGAACCTTAAAATCGTAGTCTCTGGCGCTGTTTAATGCCATGGTATAGCCCTCAATCCCTAATCCATAGGAGTTTTGGGAAGAATTTCCTTGATATAAAAGTATCTGATAATCAGTAAATTGATCGAAGGAAGCTCCATTCCCTACGTTATTTGTAATCTGTAGTAGAGATTTAGGTGCATTTGTTCCTATACCAAGACCTGTCGGAGTAAGCGTTAATTTATCCGTACCCTTGATCTTGAAATCAATGTCCCTGTTGGTATTCATGGCCAGGGTGTAACCTTCTATCCCTAAGCCATAAGAGTTCTGGGCTGTATTTGCCTGATACAGTAATAATTGATAGTCTGAGAATGCATCAAAGGAGGCTCCATTCCCTACGTTATTTCTAATTTGGAGTAGTGATTTAGGTGCCGTACTTCCTATCCCTATAAATCCATTTGAAGCTATACTTAATCTACTTTCATACTTCCCGCCAGTAGTGGTGAAAAACCGATGACCTCCCGTAGTAGAAGTTCCATTTCCAGGTCCGGCTTTATAGTCCGTTACCCACCCTGTGGAATGGCTGATTCTGGACCCTTGCGCCATTCTGTTAGTCAGGTAAATTTTATCTCCATCCGCCGTATTTATCCTTAGTTGCCCATTTGTTTGAATATTTCCTGCCACGTCCAGTTTCTGAGTAGGAGTAGCCGTCCCTATCCCTACATTATTACTAGCTCCATCTACTACTAAAGAATTCGCATCTATATTCAATTTGAAGTTGCCCGTAGTTACCGCTCTGTTTTGGGTAAGAGTTCCATCTTCCGAGTAGATAGATCCTCCTATATCGCCAATCAGATCGTCCTTAGTCATTTTTCTCAAGTTCCCATTTGCCGCAGCAGTAACTATAAAGTCAGTAGTAGCACCATTCGGTAGCGTTCTGACTCTGGCTTGTCCGTTTACATCCAGCTTTTTGGTAGGCGCAGTGGTACCTAAGCCTACCTGTCCGGATTCAGCTTCTATTGTTAAGCGTGGGATATTCACATCCAGGCTGGGATTTTGGGAAGATCCAGCTGCTCCATCCTTCTCCGTGAACATGTATATGTTCTTGTTATTCCCTGCTACTATGGCCGCTCCCTCTGAGGGGATATTGGGGTTTTTCCCTACATATCCAAAGAAAGCTCCAGCCCCGCTGTTTCTGGCTGTCATACCATAGTTACCATCCTGATCATCTCCCCCGATGGCCATTTGGGCAGTTACCTTCTGGCTACCATTTACGATTAAGTCTCTATCAACATCCTTAGTTCCTATGCCCACTTTTCCCAGTAGGTAAAGATCATCTGTATTGGCTTCAGCGGGTTTGTCAGTGGCTATGTTAAACCAGGGGCTTTCTGATTTGAGATCGGAAAGGTCTACATCGTTCCCATCAGAAATGGACAGCTTTTCTCCATTTAAAGAAAGTGTTTGAGGAGAAGCTTTCAGGTTCTCTGGAGAAATTTCTACCACACTCCCATCCGGCTTTAAGCCCAGAATCTTCTCGGGATTAGCTTCATCAAAGTCGCCTTGCCCATACTGGTTAAATAAGATGCCTCCATCACCTTTGATCCGCATCTTCTCTGACCCACTGTTGACAAATGACTGATTCCCCCCAGAAAAAAGTCTCAATCCTGAGGCTGTTGTACCTAATCCATACGCTTTATCAGGAGTAGCTGCTCCATCCAGGATGATTCTGTAATCATCCCAGCTATCCATATTTCCGTCTCCATCCTGCCCTACTCCACTTAGGTCCAGGCCAGTTTGGGGATTGGTGCCCAGCCCTATACGGTTGTTCTGGCCATCAATGACCAGAAGGTTATCATTGACCCCTGTATTTTCAAAGGTCAACTTTTGCCCCCCTACATTATAGGTCCTTTCTTCTGCCTTCTGGGCCATATCACGTGAGGCCAGATTTGAGATTTCATCACTTCCCCCTATGACCCTTATCAGGCTGTCAATGGGCATGTAGCGAACTATACCTGTGGCGGGATCTACCACTAAAACAGTGGAGTCCCCGGCAGCTCTACGTGATTGCAAATTCTCCAGCCTAAGAGGATCCTGATTAGGATTACTCACATCAGGTTTCACATGCAAGGTGTGAGTGGGCTCCTTAGTCCCCACCCCATTATTCTGCGCTTGCATACTGATCCCTGCGGTGATCAATAATAATGTAAGGATGAAACGGATTTTCATGTTCGACTATTTGTAATGGAAATATTCTTACTTAATTCGGGTTCCCTTCACAGCTCTCTTCAAGCCGTGAATAGATGATAGGAATGATGAAACGTGGTGTGTCAGTAGGGTGAAAGAGGTGGTGGAAGAAAAATAGTAAGACTTAAATAGGCTTATTAGGCCATTCTTTCGCTTATTTTCATATCTCTAATGTTATCTCTAGCCGCACTATTCTCATAGATCAATTAGCCCTTTTCTTAACAATGTTTCTTTTTCCTCACTTTCAGAGAAATTTCATGCATCTGGCAGTTCGTGTCTGGAGAAAAGTTAGGAGAACTAGATGGTTATCAGAGAAGGCTACAGTTGACTTGAGGATAACATCCATTTCTTTGATGATAGGCATAAAGGGATAAACCTTTATCTAGCTGAAAAGTGAATGTGTTGACTCATTAACACTGTTATATTTTATACCATACAAATATGCACTAAGTATAAGTCTGCTTAAGACTCCTCTTCAATAGAAAGATATTTACTCATGAGAATCACCCAATCCTTTCTGTTAATATGCTTGTGCTGCCTGGTAGCCTGTACACCTTCTCAAGAAAAACCTATGAATGTGGTCATTGTCTTTACAGATGACCAGGGATATGGAGATGTTGGAAGTTATGGGGCCACAGGCTACACCACCCCACACCTGGATAAGCTAGCCAGTCAGGGGATGCGTTTCACCCACCACTACGCTGGGCAACCTGTTTGCAGTGCTTCCAGGGCGGCACTCCTAACGGGTTGCTATCCTAATAGGATAGGGATTTCAGGGGCCTTATTTCCCTATCACGAAATAGGCCTCAATCCCGAGGAAACCACCATAGCAGAAATGCTGAAGGAAAAAGGATATGCCACAGCCGTCTTCGGGAAATGGCACCTGGGACATCATAAGAAATTCCTCCCACTCCAACATGGCTTTGATGAATATGTAGGTGTCCCCTACTCCAACGATATGTGGCCCATCAATTTGGACGGTACAAAATCTCCTCCCGGTGAAGGGAGAGGCGACTTCCCTCCCCTGCCCCTGGTAGAAGGAAATGAGACCATAGAAGAGATTAACTCCTATGCAGGTCAGGATAAGTTGAGCACCCTCTACACAGAGAAGGCGGTGGATTTCATCAAGCGCAATAAAGACAATCCTTTCTTTTTATATGTCCCTCATACCATGCCACATGTGCCTCTGGGTGTATCAGCTAAATTCAGAGGGAAAAGCGAGCAAGGTATGTATGGAGATGTGATGATGGAGCTGGACTGGTCCATGGGAGAAATCATGAAGACGCTGGAAGAATCAGGCGTAGCAGAGAATACACTAGTGATATTCACAACTGATAACGGTCCCTGGTTGAGATTTGGAAACCATGCCGGCTCTTCTGGTGGACTCAGAGAAGGCAAAACTACATCCTGGGAAGGCGGCCAGCGTGTCCCCTTCATTGTAAAGTGGCCCGGCGTAACGCCAGCAGGAAGCATATGTAATAAACTCAGCTGTACCATAGACCTCCTCCCCACCCTGGCAGAGATTACTGGAGCAGATTTGCCCAATAAGAAAATAGATGGGGTGAGTTTGACGGAGCTTTGGAAAGGCAATATGGAGGCAGAACCTCGTAAAGATCTGTGGTACTATTACGGAAAGAATAACCTGAATGCCGTGAGAAAAGGCAATTGGAAACTGGTATTCCCACACAACTTTCAGACCTATGATGCCATACCGGGTAATGACGGCCATGCAGGTCCTCGCTATCCCAGAAGAGTAGATTCTTTGGAGCTATACAACCTGATGAGAGACCCTGCGGAAGCTTATAATGTCATTTCTCTCTACCCTGAAAAAGTATCCGAACTTCAGGAAGTAGCCCAGAAAGCTCGCTATGAATTAGGCGATCTTAATCAGGATATAGAGCTAGGAGCTGAGAATAGAGAGATAGGGAAGTTGTAAGAATTGATTTTGAGTACTATTAAATGGTTCGACCTATAGGAAAGACATCCATGGATTAGGATGAAAAGACTAATTCTTCTGAGCGTCGGGGTGAACGAACGCGGGGAGGGTGGCTTGTGAAAAAGCCTTGGTTTGTTCGTTCTTGTTTTTTGCTTCGTTTTCAACAAGGAAAATGAAGAAGGAGGCATGATGAAAAACTCTTTACAGACATATTAGTGACCGACTTATTTCCAAAATAGGCTTTACCAGTGCTACGTCGCTTGCCGCGAGCCCTACTTTTTTCCTTAGCAAAAAAAGTAGGCAAAAATGCATTGTCCCTCCAATGCAACGCTACTATCCCCCCACAACCCGTGGAGGAACGGCCAGCCCGCTCTAGTATATTCAGTCAATACATAATCCTTATCCCTTGACAAAGATTCCGAATTCATGTATTCGTGATTCTCCTGACTTCCCAAACACTACTCCTCTCCTACTCTATCTATGCTTGTATGTACAAGAAGAAAATTTTTGCCGAATCATTAACAGTGTTATATTTTATTACATATTAAAATTCACCAAGTAGAATTTACTCCTCTCCTTCTCTGCTTTATAAAAGTCCACACATATGCGATACCCCCTAATCTGTCTTTTTAGCATCCTCTTTCTGTTTACTTCCTGTGAAGCTCCAAAAGAAAAACCCACCAACGTCATCATCATCTTCACGGATGATCAAGGCTATGGTGACCTGGGCTCTTATGGGGCGACTGGCTTTACCACCCCTAATCTGGATAGGCTCGCAAGTGAGGGTATGCGCTTTACCCACTTCTATGTAGCACAGGCCGTTTGTAGTGCTTCCAGAGCCGCTTTGATGACGGGTTGCTATCCGAATCGGATAGGGATTTCAGGTGCCCTCTTTCCCTATCATAAAGTTGGCCTTAACCCGGAAGAAACCACCATAGCAGAAATGCTAAAGGCTGAAGGCTATGCTACCGCCATATATGGGAAATGGCACTTAGGCCATCATGAAAAGTTCCTGCCTCTCCAACATGGATTTGATGAATATGTAGGCGTCCCCTACTCTAATGATATGTGGCCCATTATGCCGGATGGAAGCTTGCCAAAGGAGGGGAGTTGGAAAGCCCAGTATCCTCCGCTGCCCCTTATAGAAGGTAATAAACTCATGGAAGAGATCACTTCCTATGGAGGACAAGACAAGTTGAGCACCCTTTACACAGAAAGAGCCGTAGATTTCATCAAGCGTAATAAGGAGAATCCCTTCTTCCTTTATCTCCCTCACTCTATGCCCCATGTCCCTCTGGGGGTATCAGATAAATTCCGAGGCAAAAGTGAGCAAGGCATGTACGGAGATGTGATGATGGAACTGGATTGGTCGGTAGGAGAAATCATGAAAACCCTGGAAGCTGAAGGATTGGATGAAAATACGCTCATCGTATTTACTACCGATAATGGGCCCTGGCTCAACTATGGCAATCATGCAGGTTCTACTGGTGGTCTACGGGAGGGAAAGGGTACTTCCTGGGAAGGCGGACAACGCGTCCCTTGTATCATCAAATGGCCTGGAGTCAGTCCTGCAGGAACGGTCTGCAACAGAATCAGTAGTACCATAGACCTACTCCCCACCATAGCTGAAATCACAGGGGCAGATTTGCCAGAGAAGGAAATAGATGGAGTTAGCCTAGTGGAACTATGGAAAGGGAAGTTCGAAGCTGAACCCCGAACAGAACTCTATTACTACTATGGTAAGAACAACCTGGAAGCTGTGAGAAAGGGCAACTGGAAACTGGTGTATCCTCATGAGCACAGGTCCTATCATGCCTTGCCGGGTAATGATGGGGTTGGAGGCCCACTGCCAAGAGGCATAGTAGATAGCCTGGAATTGTATAACCTCATGCGAGATCCTGGTGAAGCATATAATGTCATCTCTCTCTATCCTGAGAAAGTAGAAGAACTCAAAAAGGTAGGAGACAAAGCCAGGGAAGAATTGGGAGACTTACTTACGGGAAGGGAAAAGGGGACCAAGAATAGGGCGATTGGGACTTTGTAGGTGTTAGATGTTTCGCGCAAAGCCGCGAAGTCGCAAAGCGTTTGACATCCTATTCATCATTCAACTCATTCCACTTTGCGAAGAGGGTAAATAATTCAAGATCCTTTTCGTACCTTTGGTACATGCCCGCGTAGCTCAGGGGATTAGAGCATCGGTTTCCGGAGCCGAGGGTCGCAGGTTCGAATCCTGCCGTGGGTACGTTTAAGCCTTTCCAGATTGGGAAGGCTTTTTCTATTTGGCACCTGTGCCGGGGTAGGGGCCTGGACATGTCTCTAAGGCGCTCAGAATCAGTTTATTCACATCCGTATAGCATCTTATTCACCTTTGGCATATTGCCAATTTTAGGACAGTACCAAACTTTTACACCTTGGCAATGGTTCGATATATGTAATATATACCTATCGTTTATATCAGGATTCATACTTTTTTTTCTGGTATCAGCACTCCCTAACGATGGGCCGAGTAAGAGAATTAGAAGCTTATACTTAGTCCACATGTCCGAACAGTCACCGTATAAACCCGCACGAGTCGTGCAGGGGCACCGCCTGTACGTAGAATTTCACATCTACGACAAGGAGAAGGGCGCCCTCGTACGCAAGCGAATTTCCGGCTTTCCGGGTAGCACCCAACAGGAAAGAATAAAGGCCGCTGAGAATGAGGCTAAGGAAATTAATACCCTATTAAAGGAGGGCTACACCATAGGCAAGGCCCGACTCCCCACAGAAAGCACAAATCCGTACTTCCTTAATGCGCTCAGGTATGCCGTTTCCATCAAGCAGGAACAAGGCAGCAAGCGAACGCGGGAGAATCAGCAAATGATGATGAATAGGGTGTTTGAATGCTTCCGGGAAATGGAGTGGGAGAGAATATATCTGTCAGATTTTTCAAAGGCCCATGTATATACAATTTTAGATTGGATTTTCCAAGCCTATTCTATCGGGAATGTTACACGCAATAATTACCTTTCCTACCTACGTGCGGCCCTAAATATTCTGGTAGACCGGGGACATATTCCACATAATCCCTGCAATGGAGTTAAGAAGCTCCCGGAACACGCCGCCAAGAATGTTCCCTTTACTAAGGATCAGAAGCAAAAGCTCGGAAAGTATCTGGCTATGTTCTACCCGGATCACTACGTATATACTCGCTTGATGTACTACGGATTTATGCGTCCGGTGGAAATTCTTAGGCTCCGGGTGATGGATATAGACCTAGAGAACCGCGTAATACTTGTTTACACCCATATGAGCAAAAGTAAGCAGCAACAGCCTGTATTCATTACCCAAAGCCTTCACCCCGTCCTGGAGGCTTATTTAGCCCGACACAAGGCCAAAGAGAATCATTATCTATTCTCTAAGAAGTTTAAGCCCGGGCCGGGACATATCCACAGAAATAGATTTTCCGAATGGCACAGTAAAGTCCTGAAGCGTTGGGGCTTTTATGATGGGCTTCTAACGGGCTATTCATGGAAACATACGGGCGTATGTGATGCGTACAGGGCAGGGGTAGACATTAGGGCCATACAGGAGCAATGCCGCCACCACAGCCTAGAAATGACAGAGCGTTACCTTCGAAGCATGGGGCTAAGGATTCACGCCACCCTGAAGAAAGCAGAATGGTAAAGTATTTATTACTCATTACATACCAAACCTTTAGTGAATTAATTTTTTTTTTCGCCGAAGTATTTTACGATCTTCGAAGGGACTGTTCGGACTTGGCAACAGCCAATACCGACACTAATTGAAAGCCCCCAATTGGGGGCTTTTTTGGCTAGAAAACACAAACTAACCTACTACTATCACACAGAGAGGAAGATATTTTCACCACGGCCCTAATATTGCACTTCTCGCTGGTTCTTTAAGTCCAGAAGAATATTTTCAATTCTTGTCCTTCCATTGCTTTGTATATCATGCTCTGAGCCGTCCAATACTATTCCCAAATCCGCCAAGGTAATAGGTGAACCCGAACCGTTCCTTGAAGCTGAAGAATATTGAAATTCCCCAACTTGAAACTGTGAGGTATTATTTTTAATCCGGGTTTTTTCCGCAGCGTCTTCCGTGTTGTTGTTCAAGGGCTTCATGCCCGCCGCATCAACTATATTATTAATCCGGGTTTGGCCCGTTCCCAATATAGTCGGGTCTATCACATAGGGCATTAATTCGAAGCCGCCTGAATCTCCATGATGCCCCCAACCTGAAGCAATTCTTCCCCCGTCAATACTTCTAAACACATCGAATTGATTAGAAAGGTTTTGAGGAACACCGCCCCGGATGTATTCACACTCAGAAACCCAAGCAGTATTCCCGGAACCAGTATTGAAAGGTGAATCAGATTGCAAGGGCGCCAAATCGTAGGCACCGGGGAAACGAAGCTGGGTATCTATTCCTGTGCGCCACGTACAGCCGTAGTAAGTAATATGATCGCAATCAATGGGGCGTCCTGCTCTTTCGCCCCAATTTTGAACGAAGTCAAATATCTGCATAACATCTTCTTCGCCTCTCCACAGCCAGGAACGTTGGCGCATGGAATCAATGACATTGAACAGAGAGGAGCCGAAAATATTTTCAACATTATTATTACTTCCCCATAAGCCCCCAAAGTTGTGAGCTGAACCGTCTGGCATATAGCCGTTATCGGTTTGATTAGAATCATTTCCGGGGCCGTTGCTGCTTACTTTGTAGAGCATACGGGAATAAAAAGAGTAACGTACATCTACCCGCATATTAGAGCGCTCAATGTCCTGACATCCATCTATTCCCCTTGTAGCTGTGATCCTATCCATCACAGTAAACCCGTTTTCGTTTCTAATAGATATTGCGTCACTCTCTCCGCCCATGGCAGAGCCGCCCCTTGCTCCAAAATGAGACATGACCACATTCCCAGCATTAGGGGTTAGAATCAAGGTCCCCCCCTCAATACTGTACCCTATGTCGGGCGCTGCCCACCCGCAGAAAATTCCGTTGTTCCAATCTACAGTCATATCACTGCCAGCGAGATTAGAAATGCCCGATACAAGGGGAATCACAATCACATTTCCTGTTAAGTCAGCAGCGGCGCGGATCGTGCTAGGATTCAGGTCAGAAATCGTCACTATTTGCGGATTCCCCCCGGAGGCAGGGCGCCATACTGAGCTAGTTTCACAGACTGCAAAGCCCGCTAAATTTTCCTTGAATACGGGCGGGTCTGAAGTAGGACAAGCAAAGACAAGAGAAGCCGCCGCATCAGTGGTTACCGTAATAATATTAGAGTCCGCAGAATCGCCTATTACGTTAATGGCTATGACCTTTATTTGGTAGGCCGTGCCAGCCGTTAAGCCCTCTATTGTGTCCGCAGGGTCAGTAACTACCGGAAGGGCTGTGAAGCCCCCTGAAGTACCCGCTCTGTACTCTACGCGGAAGCCTGTAATTGGTGAACCTCCATCATTAGAAGCCGTCCAATTTACCGTGATGGTCGTTTCAGTTTTGGAGACTTCCGCAAGGTCTGAGATAGCCGCCGGAACAGTGGCCGTCACTTGGGTGGTTTGACTGGAAGGCGTAGCAGTAGGAGACACCCCTACGGCATTAATGGCAAAAACTTGTACTTGGTACAGTGTTCCATCTGCAAGGCCCGTAATCGTGGCAGAAGTTCCCACTACTGTGTCCCACACAATCCAAGGCCCGGAAGTTCCCGCCCTGTACTCCACACGGTAGCCCGTAACTCCTGAACCGTTTCCCGCTGCCGCACTCCATGAAGCCGCCAATTCCCCCGGATTATTAGCCAGCAATGAAAGTCCCGCCACTTCATCAGGAAGCCCCGGAAGGGTGAGGGCTAAGACGTTAGAATCCGGGCCTTCATTTATGCTATTAAAGGCCCGTACGATAAATTGATATGCTTGGGCGTCTGTTAGATCGCCTATTACTGAAGAAGTTCCCGAAGAAAGCCCAACTTGCAGGTATTCCCCCACACCAAATAATCGAGCGTAAATCCTATATCCTTGAATAGGGTCGTTTCCATCTGAGGGAGGCGACCAGTTTAGAGAAACCTGTCCAACTGAGGGCGTTCCGGCTAAATCCGAAATAGCTGAAGGGGCGGAAAGTACTAGCGTGGTAGAGCCTTCCAGAATTTGAGAGATAGGGGAGTCTCCAACCGCATTTTTCGCCGTAATTTGGATCTCATAAGTAGTACCCGTAGTTAAGCCCGTCAGGGTTCTTGTTAGCGCCCTAATCCCTAGTATATCCGTCCAAGGAAGCGTATTCTTTTCCCTATACCTCAAATCGTATTCATCCACATCCGAGCCGTAGCCATTAGGCGTTGACCATGTGAGCGAAATCGTTGTATCTGTCATGCCTACCACCTGTAAATTTGATACAGGCGCAGGGAGTGAAGCCAACGTTTCCCCGAAATTTACCGGGAGTGCCTTCAAGACACTTTCCAACAAAATACTATCCATTTTTTCCCCCTTTCATAATGAGAAAAGCAGCCACACCAAGGGCCACCCATGCAATACTTCCCCCAGCCGTTGAAAGCTGAATATTCAAAAGATTCAACAGGGCATTTTCCCTGTTCGCCCAACCTTTTCGCCACTTCATTTTATCGGCCCGTCTTTGGACTAGATCGTCCAGAAATCGCGCCCTGTCTTCCACCATAGCCGCAGCCAGTTTTTGAGGATTTACTTGTCTTACTGCCGCCTCTGTAAGACTTCCCACAGCGCCGTCAATGGTCAAGCGCTGCCCAAATTTGGCGTTAAGGATTCTTTGAAGGGCTTTTCCTGCCAGTGAAGAACCGGACAACCACGAGTATTCAGCTAGTAGGCCGTTTACCGGATCAGGCAAGCGCCAGGCCCCCGAAGTATTCCAAATGTAGCTCATGAACTTAGCGGCGTCTGAAGTGCTTATATTCATGAATTTTTCCTGAGCGGGAGCGTGTCCTAATAAGTCCCTAGCTTTTTTCTGATACAGCTCCCAAGAAACCCCACGATTAGACGCCCCTCCCGGTTCTCCCGGATCGGTATTTAATCCACCTTCCCACTTCAGGGTATGTCTAATCCATGCGTCTAATACATTCATGATCTAGCTAATTAATAGATGCACACCGTAGGCAAGCCCGCCCGTCATGAGCAGCGCAAGCCCTACACGCTTTAAGACCACACCCACGCCTAAGCGTATTTCGTGGCTTTCCTGTTTTCTTCTTTCCGTGATTCTGGAATAGCGCCTTGCGTAGCTCGGCTTTGCCAAGAGTTGCAAGTGTCTGCTATAGCCTAGTTTTTGTAAATAATCCCTAATCATCTCTTTTAAACTAATTGTTTAGTTAAATAGGGTAGCCTGATTTTTGACAACTTGTTCGACTCCCTTTTGAAGCTGAAGAAGCTCATTCCCTATTCTTGTTAGCTGCTGATTGATTACCTCTTTTTCTGCTCTGGTTTGTGCGTTTCTTCTTCTTGTCCTGAGCGCCGCCTGTTCGTCTTCTAAGGCTTTTATTTGCTGCATGATACCGGAAGTATCTTTGCGGGCATATATTCCCCTGTTAGGGTCCTGTTTGAGATTCAGGGGCTTGGTAGGATCAAAGTCCAAGGCGCCCACAATTCGGTTTAGAATCTCAAATATCTGGTCTTTACTTAGCTTGATTCCCACCTCTGAGAAAAGGAAATCAAAGGCTTCATCTTCGTGGAAGTTGGAAAGGGCCGGATATGCCTTTCTAAACTGCCCGATCCACTTGGCTTTATTCTCTATGTAGGGGAAGTTTTTTCTCGCTGGCGTGTTGAGCGTTTCCAAGAATTTACCCTTAGCGTTGAGGTAGGAAAAAAGCTCTAACTCGTTGAGAGAATAGCCCGTTGCGGGGCTTCTTTTCCACTTGTCTTTCAGAAGGGTTTTATCCAAGGGGGAAATGCTTCTTCGCTCGTCTCCGTCCCTGTCCAGCTTGTAGGCTTCTATTTCCTCTAACAGGCTTTCGGGCGTTCCCAACCTGTTCGCATCTACTCGACTAAACCGCATGGCTTCGGCCTCAGTCCCTAGAAAGAATCTGGCGGGTATATGTGCTTCCTTTTTTCTTATAAAAGCCTCTAGGCGTGAATGCCCGGAAAGCATGAACACCTTCCCGGCTCTTGGGTCTTCCCACAAGACAACCGGATCAAGCCGATTTATATCAAAGTTGGTGAGAATACGGCGGACGCTATCTTCAGAAAATTCCTTTTCCCTGTTCTGGAATCTGTCCGTATCAGTGAAGATTCTTTCCACCGGGAACCAGACAGCGAAGACTTCTCCGGGAAGCTCTGCCTTGGCGCAGTTGTTATATACGCCCCCATGCCACGCACAAGCCCCGGCCCTTCTGGAAGAAGTGAATTTTCCACTATGGCATTTGCGCCTTCCTTCTCCGCCACGCTCATAAATGCCGGAAATGTGGGAAGGTCTCAACTCATAGCTGACCGTTGGGCCGTCTGCCCGCAATATGAAAGGTATTACACCCATCTGAAGGTCATTCCCTTTAGTTGGTAATTCCTGTTAATGTTCGCCTTTCTACTCTCTGAGAGTTCCCCGGAAATGGCCTGAGGTAAATCTTTTGCGGGGCCGTCTGGTACACCAAACATGTGGTGCCATCTTTTTCCGTAGGTCTTTATAAGCTTGTAGACGTCTATATCTTTATTCATGAGCAGAAGCGCCCGCTCTGCCTGGGCCTTGTTATCAGCAAAGACAGAAAAGCGCAATGATTCATGAATGGTGCTTGCAATGGCTGTAAATTGCACATCTGAATAGGTAGGCTGTTCTCCGGCGTTTTGGGCGTCCCTAATGGCCCTGTTAGCCGCATCCTCTACAGATGAGTCATTGGAGCGAAAGAATAGATACAAGCCCCCAAAAAGCAGTATAGGCGTCAAGTTTTTCATAATGCACCTGTCAATAGGTCTATCTGTTCATCCGGGAGACTGCAAAGAGCGTTAATCTTCTCAGGAGACAGCCTATTAAGCTTCTCCATGAATTCCGGGGACCTGTCCCCAAGCTTACCCGTTATACCCTCTATAGCCACCTGAAAGCGCTGGTTAGGGTCTTCCCCGTCTCCCTCAAATGCGTCTCCTAGACTCTCATGGTTTTGTGACATGGTCTGGACTTGTCCGCCGATCGTATTTGCAATGTTACGGGCGGGAATCCCCTGATTCTCTAATCCAGTGAGGCCCATTTGTTGGAGGATTTGAAGCACTTTATCCCCGAAGCTGTTCTTCTCTTTCAAGAGCCTTTTCACCTCTGAAAGCTCCGCCGTGAGGTCTTCCATTTCCCTTTCTCTCTCTACTTCCTTCCAAATTTCTTCCCTTATTTGGGTCTCGGTTTTTTGAGGTGGAAGATACTGAGGCGCCCCGCCTGATAAGCCCGCCACCGCTGGATCAATTTTCACATCCAAGGGAACATTCATTCGTGAGCGGACAGCACTTTCAGAGCGCTGCATACTTACTGTGTAAGTTCCCGGCGTAAGTCCTGAAGCAAACTCTTCCAGTAGTTGAGCAGATACTTCCGCCTTTTCTTCCTCAGCGGCGTCTTTCCACTGCTGGTAATAATCTGAACAAAACAAAGGGTGTGATTTATCCGTCACCCTTCTTCCGGGAAAGAGCCGCACACGGGCGGAACCTGTAGCAATTATTTGTGTCTTAACCTGTTCAATTTGCATAGCTCAATTCGATGATATTGAGAACCCCCGGTCTAACCGTTTCAAATTTGATTTCGTAGAAAGCGCCGCCAAAATGGGCACTATCAGGAGCGCGAAAAGAAACCTTCTCATAGACAAATTCCCCCCCGGCGGCGTTCTGCCTTTGCTGAAGCAAATGACCGCCCCCGGAAAGCCCTTTGTTGGATATGCGGATAGGGGCGTCTCCCTCATTTTGAAAAATGATTTCAAAGACGCCCTCTGAAATTTGGAAGTCCTCCTTTT
>JBCBKZ010000260.1:0-7146 GCA_038520955.1 Bacteroidota bacterium
TAGGGGTAGATGAATTTTTAAGTATCTGATTATTAGGTATTTAAAAATTATTCCAACAGGATGGTGCAGGATGGAGGCAGTAGTTTTAATCTGGAAATTCAGAAGAAACAGTTAAAAAACTACTACTCTATGAAACACATCATACCTATTTTCCTGCTATGGATTTCTCTGGGTACAGCAGTGGCTCAGCAGACAATTACAGGAACAGTAAAAGACGCAGACGGAAACCCTTTGCAAAACGCTTCTGTCCTGGAAAAGGGGACAAGTAATGGTGTCCTGACTAACCTGGAAGGTACCTTTTCTATAGAAGTACCGAATGGGGCCATAATCGAAATTCGCTACTCCGGATTTCAGCCTCAGGAAATAACCATTAATGGCCAGCGAAGCCTGACCGTGGACATGGTTTCCAATACCTTGAATGAGGTGGTGGTGATAGGTTATGGTTCCCGAGACAAGGGAGACCTGACCGGGGCCATCTCTTCCATTAATTCTGATGAGATCGTAAAGAGTGACTTCATTACCCCTGAACTTGCTATGCAGGGGAGAATGGCAGGGGTGTTTGTAGGAACGCCCAGTGGTGATCCTAATGCCAGGCCGGAGGTCCGGATCCGTGGTATAGGAACCATAGGCGTAAATGAGCCTCTGTACGTAATTGATGGGATACCCGTAACGGAGTTTGGCTCAGGTTCTGTGTATTCTACCTCACAGGCAGCAGCTAGTGATTTACGAGGAACCCTCAACATTTTTAACCTCATCAATCCTAACGACATTGAGTCTATCTCTGTCCTGAAAGATGCCTCTGCAGCAGCTATCTATGGAGTTAGAGCTTCTAACGGAGTGGTATTGATCACCACCAAAAGAGGAAAAGTAGGTAAGCCTGTTGTGAACTTTAAAGCGAGTATAGGGGTAGGAAATGTTCCTGAGACCTTTGATGTCCTGGGTACTGCAGAATATACGGCCCTACATCAGGAAATGTACCAGAATAATCCTGTGGAGTTACCTAACCTTCCGGCAGTATTTAATCCAGATACTTCTGCCTTTTTAGGTAACAGTCCCACTTATGACTGGCAAGATGCCATCGTGAATGATAATGCCAGGTATGAGGATTATGCCATGAATATCACAGGAGGAAACCAGAACTCTACCTACGCTTTTTCTGCTGGATATTCTTACGCGGAAGGTTCTCTCCGATTTAACAATACTGAAAGATATACCCTGGGAATAAACTCAGATCATAAAATTAATGATTGGTTGACGGTAGGAGAGACATTCAGGTTTGCCTACATAGATGCAATAGATCAAAGAAACCTGGGGGATCTCGGTCTATTTGGCGTAGCTCCCTGGCAACCCTTCCTGGATCCAAATGGCCCGGGCGGCTTTGCGCCAAGTAGGATATTGGACGAGAACTTTGGCGTGATTGACGCTGCTCCTTATGGTCCCGAAACTGACAATAATGTTTTTGGAATTGAGCACTTCACTGATAGAGACTGGACGCAGTTGAGAAATCTTGGGTCTGTGTATGCAGAAATAGAACCTGTAAGGGGACTGCGATTTAAGGGTACAGTAAGTGGGGACTGGTTTTATACCAGAAGAAACTCATGGACAGATGTTGACTTTCTGAATTTCAGAGATGGAAATCCGGATGAAGGAAATACCTACGGAGAGCGCCATAACAGGAACTTTAACATCACAAGAGAATTTTCTATTAACTACAATAACTCCTTTGGAGATCACAATATTGATCTGCTCGCCAATGGTATGTGGCAAGACTATGGAGCGGAAATTGTAGCAGCAGGTAGGATAAATGTATTTACTGATAATCCTGACCTGAGAGGAATACCGGAAGGAGACAGGGACCAGTCTACCGCATCTTCTTTCCGAGAAGAATACGCTCTGCAGGGATACCTGGGACGCCTTAGTTACAGCTTTAAGAATAAGTACTACCTAGACGCTACGGTCAGGAGAGACGGGACTTCCAGATTCTCACCTGATTTTCGTTGGGGGACCTTTCCTTCAGTTTCTGGTGCATGGAGAATCACTGAAGAGCGCTTCATGGAAAATGTAGGCTTCATTAATGACCTGAAAGTAAGAGGAGGATGGGGACAGTTAGGAAATCAGGAAACACGTCCTTACGCATTCTTGTCTCTACTGAACCTTAACCCCAGATTTCCACTGGGTCTTGGACCACAGGGAAGTAATTTTGAAGGCGCATTCTTACCAAACTTTCCGGTAGAAGATTTATCCTGGGAAACTACCACTACTGTGAATGTAGGCTTTGACGTAGTTCTCTTTAACAACACGACTACCTTGACTGTAGAGTGGTATGATAGAGAAACAGATGGTATCCTTCAAGCAGTAGCCCTGCCCTTAGTTGTGGGAAATACCATAGATCCGGTATTTAACATAGCCAGAGTAAGAAATAGAGGATTTGAGTTTGCTGCTGGATTTAACCAGAAATATGGAGATCTCAACTTTAGCGTGAATGCTAACCTGACTACTGTAGATAATGAAGTTCTGGAGTTGGCCAATGGAGATCCACTCGGAGGAAGCTTTAACCGAATAGAAGAAGGACAGCCTTTGAATTATCTGTGGGGCTATCAATCAGAAGGTATTTTCCAGACTCAGGAGGAAGTGAATGCGTATATCAGTACTACTTCTGACCAGTTGAGTGATGATACGAGAAGAGCGGCCGGAGATATGTATTTCGCTGACTTATTCGGGAATCCTACAGACGAGGGTGAGTTCCGTTCTGAGGGAGCTGACGGACAAGTGAATACCCTGGACCAAACCTTCCTGGGGAAAACCATCCCTGGTTACTTCTATGGATTCAACTTTGGCCTGGACTGGAAAGGTATAGACGTATCTATCTTCTTCCAGGGAGTGGGAGATGTTCAGAAGGTCAATTTTGACAGATGGAGAGGGGAGTCTATGAGTTCTCAAGGTGTAAACCAGTGGACCACTACCCGTAACAGATGGACCCCTTCAAATCCATCTACGATCATGCCTAGAGCTATGGCGGCTGACCCTACGGGAAACACCCGTTTCTCAGACAGATGGGTGGAAGATGCCGGATTTATGCGACTAAAAAACTTCCAGGTAGGTTACACCCTTCCTGAGAACCTCAGAAGAGTGTTAGGTAACGCGCAAAACATCCGCATCTACGTGAGTGGGACTAACACCCTCCTCTTCACTGACTGGACGGGAATAGATCCTGAGAATGACGCTGTTCCTCCGCCAAGTATATTTACTGTAGGCGCTAACCTCACTTTCTAATCGATTCATAAACATAGATTTATCATGAAAAAACTATTCAGAGTAGGACTACTTACCGTCGTGATGTTTACCTACATCCGCTGTGAAGACCAGTTGGATATAAACCCGGCATCCCTTACAGAAGAAGGTTTCTTCGTCAGTGAAGAGGAATTTGAAAAATCCGTCTTTGGGGTATATCAAAAACTCATCTTCTTCTATAACTACCGAGGAGGTAGCTGGCTACACGATATGTGGTTACTTCCCGGAGATGATTTGACCTCCTTAGGTTCATATCCGTTTGAAACTTTTGCGACCATTAATGCTAGCAATGGGGACGTAACCAACTATTACAGATTTGCCTATCAGCTTATTGCAAGAGCCAATATCGTACTGGAGAAACAAGTCGAAAGAGCTGATGTATATGAAAATGCTACCTTAAGGGATACCCACAAAGGAGAGGTATTATTCCTGAGAGGACTGATGAACTTCAAGCTGTACAATGCATTTGAAACTGCACCGCTAGTTACAAATAGAATAGCGGATTTAGAATCCTCTCGTGTTGCTAATGCTACAGGGACACAGTTGCTGGATCAGGCCATAGCAGACTTTAAGGAAGCAGCTACCTTACTCCCTGATCAGTGGGATGATTCGAATGTGGGTAGAGCTTCTGCCGGAGCTGCCCACGGCTTTGCAGGAAAAGCGCTCTTATACAGAGCTACCATTACTCAGAATGCAGCAGATTACACTGAATCTCTTAACGAGCTAAGACAAGTAACGGGCTATTCTCTGGAACCTGTCTTCGGAGATAATTTTGATGAAACCTTAGAGCATAATCAGGAGTCTATTTTTGAAATTCAGTTTGGAAAAAATAATACCAATAACGTTTGGCTCAACAATGATTCGTTTGGGGTAGTAGGGGACCTCGGAGGATACTGGGGATTTTTTGATAATCACTGGTCCCTCTTTGGGAGTCCTACCCTACAACCTACGGAGAGCTTGAAGGCCGCTTTTGAGGATGGTGATCCCAGAATAGCAGATACCTTTGAGGGAGATGTCGTGAAGAAGTATGTGGCCAGACCCAGAAATAATGGGCAGCCTGATTATCACAACAATGCTCGCCTTCTCAGGTATGCGGATGTGCTCCTCCTGCAGGCAGAGGCCATTAATGAGTCTGGTGGATCTACTTCCGAAGCACTGGCATTGGTAAATCAGGTAAGAGCCAGAGCTAGAAATATAGTTCCTGGTGGGACAGTACCGGCAGATTTTGATGAGAATATCTCGGATAGAGCCACAGTTAGACAGTTGATCATGGATGAGCGGAGGAGAGAATTAGCCTTTGAAGAAGGAAACAGATGGTACGACCTGAAGAGATGGCATCAGGGAGGATTGATAGACCTGACCAGCCTGGATTTCAGCTCTGTGAGAGACGACTTTAACTTTGATGTAAGTACCCATTTGAGACTTCCTCTTCCTGCTTCAGAGTTAGTCCTGAATGCGAATCTTGCCCAAAATGCGGGTTATTAAGAATTGAGCTTTTTCTAGTAGTAGATGTATTGGATTGATAATTTGACTCAAAGTTGCGAGTGTCACGCAGGCCCTTCCAGGTGGAAGGGCCTCTTTTTTATGGGGGAAAATGTATCGTATTCGCATGTAAATGGCTGTGTTTGGCTCCCATGGAGCCATGCAGGATGGTGCCCTGATGGGCTAGTTAGGTGGGGCTCCTAAGGAGCCAGAAATATCTTTTTCCAGATTCTTGTAGCGGCGAAAGATTTTTCGCCGAGCGTAGCACTGACCGTCTGAATTGGCAGGGTATTCCTTTTTCACATCCAATATGTTCCTAGTAAGGGCGTAACATTTTACGCCCAGCGTAGCACTGGCTACATCGGCTTGCAGGGCATCCCTTTTCAAGGGGATGTGGGCGTGTGAGTAGGGGTTCATCAGGCCTAAGTATGAAGATTAGTATCGGCTATTGAAGGCTGGGTGAAATATTTTTCACCCTTACTGACCTTCATTGACCAGGTTTCTAGTAGGGGTGTAACATTTTACGCCAAGCGTAGCACTGGCTACATCCACTGGCGGGGCATCCCTTTTCAAGGGGCTGTGGCTGTGTGAATAGGGGTTTCATCAAAAAAAGGCTGCCTCACTTGAGACAGCCTGTCAGGTTACTAAGTATCATTGTTAAGCGTTAGATCAGTTTCCAGCCTTCTCTGTATGTTCTTCCAACAAACTGGTTGGCATCTTCAAAGTTGGTGATCTTCATATTTTCTCCGTCCCAAAGCAGCTTTTTACGTCCGTAGTAATTTCTCCGCCCGTCCTTATCCGCATTGACGAGAGAATAACTCCTGATAGCTAGGTTCCCCATGAGAACCGTCTCATTGAGTGGACCGGCATAATCAAAAGAGGATGTTAAGGCTTTGTGCTCAGGACTATTGAATCCTGCCTTGATGGCTTGCGTCCATGCATGCTGATGACCGTATTCAGGCATCTTTGCATAGATATTTCCTCCTGTATAATCTTCTGGCATGGTCATTACATCCCCGTTAGGAAGATACACCTTGGGATTCCTGCCATACACCCCACAAGTCATCACTCCTTTATCTCCTATCATGATAACGCCATTGCCACTGCCTGGACTTCCCAAATCATGATCGGCAGGGATCAGATCAGGGTGGAAAGGCCTGATTCCACCATCAGTCCATGTCATTTTTATTTCTGAAGCATTTTTCTCAGTTGCAGGAAACTTAATCTGTACATGAGAGGAGGGAGGGCATCCTTCAGGAATATGCTCTGCCACCCAATCTCTTTTAAATACCTGCCCCACACTACATTCTACCTCAGTAGGATATCCTAATCCTAACACTCTGAAAGGGGGGTCTATCAAGTGACAGCCCATGTCTCCCAGCGCTCCTGTTCCAAAATTCCACCAACCACGCCATTTAAATGGATGGAACAGAGGATGGTAGTCCATGTACGCTGCAGGTCCTATGAATAAATCCCAATCTGCTTCACTGATCTGAGCAGGTCTGGTGGGCTTCTCTTTGGGGAAGGGTATCCCCTGTGGCCACACAGGTCTATCCGTCCATACGTATACAGTGTGTACGGTACCTATCATACCTTGGTCAAACCACTCCATCATCTGTACCTGCCCAGGGTTAGAAGCTCCCTGGTTCCCCATCTGGCTAACGATTTTATACTTTCTCGCAGCCTCTGTCAGCATACGGGTTTCATAGATGTTATGCGTAAGAGGCTTTTGAACATACACATGTATACCCAATTCCATAGCTGCCATAGCTGCCACTCCATGTATGTGGTCAGGGGCAGAGATGGTTACGGCATCTATTTCAGATCCCATTTCATCCAGCATGACCCTGAAGTCCTTATATAGCTTGGCCTTCTTGAATTTCTTGATACTGTTTGCCGCCTGATTTACATCCACATCACAAAGGGCAACGACATTCTCTTTTCCTTTATTCCAGGCATTTCGAATGTCAGAGGTGCCTTTTCCTCCTGCACCTATAGCTGCCAAATTAAGCTTATCACTAGGGGCAGTATATCCTCTTCCCAGCACATGTCGGGGAACGATCATGAAACCAGCACCAGTTAGTGCACTGGCTTTTATAAAATCTCTTCTGGAATTCTTAGCGGGTTTATTGTCCATTTTATTCGTCTAATTATTGGTAGTAGATCTTATCCTTTCGTTTGGGTATTCCCTTGAGAAAAATTGGCCCCTGTATCTATATCCAGTTCCGGATTTTCTCTTTGAAGAGTAGAAACCGCGGAGGCAGAAACATTGGTTTGCCAGAGATACACTTTCTTCAAAGTACTTATTTTGCTAATAGTTTTCAGGCTTTCATCTGAGATCTTTGTGCCAAATAGGTTTAAAGACTCCAGATG
>JBCBKZ010000261.1:0-7142 GCA_038520955.1 Bacteroidota bacterium
TTTTTACAAAGGTAAGGAATGGTAAAAATCAAATAAAACCAGTTTTGATCCATTCATCCTTTCAACCTAACTATTCCTTCCCCAAATATTACCAAATGAGTATTCAATCTATAGAGGAGATCATATCTTTGGTATGTTTGTAATGCAACGGGAAATTAAACCTGTTCTTTCAAATAGAAATAGCTAAGACGAGCCATAAGCGGATAGTTTAGGTTTCTTAGTTTTAGAGCAAGGGCTGGGGTAGATTCTTCGTCGATGACGAATTGAGTCCCCCGGTTTTAACAGGGCATAAGGGAATGCAAATCGTGTGAACTTATGTCTTTTAGAGCAAGGGCTGGGGTAGATTCTTCGTCGATGACGAATTGAGTCCCCCGGTTTTTTTTTGCCCCTACCCCACCTACTAGCCCAGCGTATTTTCCGTCTCCTTAAAGTGGATAAAATCGTGAACCTCTCTTACCAACTCTAAAATGCGCTTCATAGAGTTTACGTCTTTATAAATTAGGGATAGGTACTTGGGAGATTCCTTTAATGTCACTCTGGCTGAGAAAGTCTGTACATACATAATGACCCGCCCGAAAGCATCCGACTGGTAAAATTCATGTTCCCTGTTAGCCATAAAGAAACATCTTAGCACTCCGTTCTTGAGAACTATTCTTTCTATCCCAGAACGCTTGGCCCACTCTCTCACTCTGGTAGCATCAAACAGATTTAGTACTGAGGCCGGCATAGGACCGAAACGGTCAATAAGCTCCCTTTGGATGTCTCTGAGGTCCTCTTCACTTTCTGCACTTGCTATCTTTCTATAGAGTCTTAACCTTTCCGGAATACTTGGAAGGTATTTCTCCGGAATTCTGATGTCCAGTTCCAGGTCTATCTGGCAGTCATCAGCTATTTTGTCATTCTTCTCCAGTGGTTCTTCGTCAAATAGCTCTGAGAAATGTTCCTCTTTTAACTCTTTTACTGCCTCGTCCAGAATCTTGTGGTACATATTGTAGCCCAGTTCTGCTACAAAGCCACTTTGTTCGGCGCCCAATAAATCCCCTGCCCCTCTAATATCCAAATCTCTTAGGGCTATGTGGAAACCACTTCCCAGATCGCTGAACTCTTCCATGGCCTTTAGACGCTTTCTGGCATCCTGACTTAGTGCCATTTCAGGCGGAGCTAGTAAATAGCAGAAGGCCTTCCTGTTAGACCTACCTACCCTTCCCCGCATTTGGTGTAGCTCTGAGAGTCCATACTTATTGGCCTGATTAATGATAATGGTATTCGCATTAGGAATATCTAGGCCTGACTCCACTATGGTAGTAGCTACCAGGACATCATACTGCGCCTCAATGAAGTTAGACATGACTTTCTCCAGTTTAGCGCCTGGCATCTGACCATGACCTATCCCGATTCTGGCATCGGGCACCAATTTCTTGATCGCAGAAGCTACTTCTTCTATATCCCCTACCCTTGGATGAATGAAGAATACCTGTCCTCCACGCTTAAGTTCATAGGAAATAGCATCTCTAAGCAGTTCTTGAGAAAAACCAGCTACTATGGTCTCTATGGGCTGCCTGTTAGGTGGGGGGGTACTAATCACAGATAAGTCCCTAATCCCAACCAGAGAAAATTGCAAGGTTCTGGGAATGGGCGTAGCGGTTAGAGTGAGGGTATCTACATTGGCCTTTAGCAGTTTCAGTTTATCCTTCACATTCACCCCAAACCTCTGCTCTTCATCTATAATCATCAAACCAAGGTCCTTAAACTTCACGTCCTTGGACACCACTCTATGCGTACCTATCAATATATCTACTTCCCCCTTAGCCACCTTGGCCAGAGTTTCCTTGACCTGCTGGGTAGTCTTGAATCTGTTTAGGTAGTCTACTGTTACCGGCATGTCCTCCAGCCTGCTGCTAAAGGTCTTGTAATGCTGTAGAGCCAGAATAGTGGTAGGAACCAACATAACCGTTTGCTTCCCATCTATGGCAGCTTTAAAGGCAGCTCTGATGGCTATTTCAGTTTTTCCGAAACCCACATCTCCACATATCAATCTGTCCATAGGATAGGATTTCTCCATGTCCTTCTTCACCTCTTCCGTAGTTTTTAGCTGATCAGGTGTATCCTCATACATAAATGAAGCTTCCAGTTCCTGCTGCATATACCCATCTGTGGTGAATGCAAATCCCTGCTGAGACTTACGTTTCGCATACAAGGCCACCAGGTCAAAGGCGAGTTCCTTGACTCTCTTTTTGGTTTTGGCTTTGGCTTTAGCCCATGCGGCAGATCCCAGCTTATTAAGCTTGGGAGCTGTTCCGTCCTTCCCTGTATACTTAGAGATCTTGTGCAGAGAATTTACATTGACAAAAATGGAGTCCCCTCCTTTATAAATGATCTTCACTGCCTCCTGTCTGTGCTCCCCCACATCTATGGTATGAAGACCCGCAAACTGGCCTATTCCATGATGTACATGCACTACATAATCTCTCGGATTCAGGTCCTTGAGTTCTTTCAACGTTAAGGCCTGACTCCTTTTGGTGTGAGACTTGGACTTATACCTGTGGTACCTGTCAAATATCTGATGGTCAGTATAGCAGCTTATTTTTAGCTGATGATCAGAGAATCCTGCATGTAACTCTCCCAATACTCCATGAAACTCCACGCCTTCATCTACCTCCTGAAAAATCTCTTCCAGACGGGTGATCTGTTTAGGGTTATCAGAGAGCACATAGTTGGTATATTCTTTCTCCTGATTCTCCTTCAAGTGACTGGCCAGCAGAGAAAACTCCTTATGAAAGGCAGGTTGAGCCGTTCCGTTCCATTCTATGACCTTTTTTACGTTTGAGAATGAAGCTTTACTTCCCAAATCAAAGACACTGAAGTTACCCAGTTCTTTCTCAAACTCAGGTCCACGCACATATAAGCTCTCAGGGCTAAGGCTAGCAGCTGCCCCACCACTTTCTGTAATCAGCTTTTTATACTGCTGAGAAGCCTTCTCAAAGAGTCTGTCCAGGTCTGCCATTACAAACTCCTTATTCTTTAGCCAGATTAAGGTAGTATCAGAGAGGTACTCCAGTAAGCCTACTTTTTCTTCTGTTAGGAGATTACGCTGAATATTAGGGATGAGAGAAACCCTGTTGATGGTTTCAAGAGAAGTTTGTTCCACCGGATCAAAGGTTCTGATAGATTCTACCTCATCTCCGAAAAACTCTATTCTGTAGGGAAGATCATGAGCAAAAGAGAATACATCCAGTATCCCTCCTCTGATGGCAAATTGACCCGGCTCGTATACAAACTCCTCTCTTTCAAACCCATACTCCTCCAACACTTCTATCACAAACTCCATCCCACAATTTTCTCCTTGCTTAAGTTCCAGGGTATTTTTCACCAGTGAGCGCTTATTCACTACCTTTTCATGAAGAGCTTCTGCAAAGGTGATGATGAGCTGTCTACCTGTCCTGGTATGATTGAGTTCATTTAATACCTCAGCCCGCATCAGGACATTGGCATTGTCTATTTCTTCTACCTGGTAAGGTCTTTTGTAGGAAGCTGGAAAGAGAAAAATTTCTTTTTTAGGCATAAGTGCCTGAAGATCATTTTGTAGATAGAGGGCTTCCTCCTTATCATCCAGGACCACCATCATATTTCTTTGCATATGCCTGAAAGAGGACGCTACTAAAAAGGCCAGCTGACTACCTGCCAGTCCTTTTAACTGGTACTTCCCCCCCTTGTCCTGCTTGACGTCTTCTATCACTGAAAGCCATGCTTCATTTTCTCTGTATGCTTTAAGAATCTCTTCTATCTTCACTTCTGATCTATTTTTTCTGAAACAGCTAATGCTCGCCAGTAGATTTTGGGACTACCTGACGAGCTAAATATTTTCACGGCACGAATATAGTGAATCATTCGTTCAGCTTGATAACTTCAAGCTCATAGGAATGTTAAGTATTTGCTTGTCCACAAAAAATGGGAGAGAAGATGGCAGGCTGGAGAAAGGAAGATTTTATCAACAAGATACCCACAATTCACGCACATTTTATTAACAGTCCACTGGCAGGATGTGGAATACCCCAACGTTTCAGCCAATAGACCGTTTAAAACAGTCCGGTTATCCACAAAAAAGAGTGGAAAATTGTTTGCAAAGTGTGTAAACTGTAAGAAATTGATTGTCAGGCTAATGAGAAATGGAGAATATTTATTCCGAAATCTCGTTATACCTACATATCGTGTTTGGCTTATGTATCTTCGATAGAAATAGGCGTACGAATTAGCGGGAGAGACCAAGAAATAGCCTTAATCTAACAGAAGGAGAAACCTAATGGCCCAACCACATAACCAATCAGAGAAGGGATACAAGAATCAGGACAGCGGGAAAGTGAAAAATCTGAGCACACCAGCCTTCAATGACGCAAAACTTCCCCCACAGGCACTAGACATGGAGGAAGCCGTTCTCGGAGCCCTCATGCTAGAGAAAGATGCCCTCCACAGAGTGATTGACATTCTTCAGGTAGACATGTTTTACAAGGAAGCTAACGGATTGATTTATGAGTCTATCCTCAGCCTGTTCCAGAACTCTGAACCTGTAGACATTCTATCCGTGAAGAATGTCCTTACCCAATCAGCAAACCTGGATAAGGTTGGAGGTGCCTACTACCTCACCGGCCTTACTAACAGAGTAGCCTCAGCAGCCAATATAGAATACCACGCCAGGGTCATAGCAGAAAAGCATATCCTCAGGCAACTTATCAGCATCTCTGGACAAGTCATCCACAAAGCCTACGATGAGACTACTGACGTCTTTGACCTACTGGATGAAACAGAGCAGCACCTTTTTGAGGTGTCTGAGACTAATCTGAGAAGAAACTACCTGGGTATGCCGGAACTGGTGATGCAAACCCTGGAAAGACTGGAAGAAATAAGAGGGAAAGATACCAGTGTTACTGGTATTCCATCAGGCTTCATAGACCTCGACAAAAAAACTGCCGGCTGGCAAAAAACAGACCTGGTCATCATAGCAGCCCGTCCCGCCATGGGGAAAACAGCTTTAACACTGACCTTGGCTAGAAATGCAGCTCTACGATTTGGGGAGCCCGTAGCCTTCTTCTCTTTGGAGATGGCAGGTATCCAGCTTACTCAGCGTCTTATCTGTTCTGAATCTGAACTAGATGCTCAGAAAGTGAGAACAGGTAGACTGGAAGACTATGAGTGGAAGCAGTTGATCACAAAAATTGGTTCCCTCAGCAAATCCCAGATCTTTATTGATGATACGCCTGGCCTTTCTATTTGGGACTTGAGAGCCAAGTGTAGGAGGCTTAAGGCAGAGAAAGGTATTGGAATGGTGATCATAGACTACCTGCAGCTGATGTCAGGAAGTAACTCCAAGAATACCAACCGTGAACAGGAGATCGCGGGTATCTCTAGATCATTGAAGGAGATAGCCAAGGAGTTGGATGTATGTGTGATAGCCCTATCCCAGCTTAGCCGGGCAGTGGAAAGTCGTGGGGGAGATAAACGCCCGGTTCTGAGTGACTTGAGGGAATCAGGTTCTATAGAACAGGACGCTGATATGGTGATGTTCCTGTACAGACCTGAGTACTATGGGTTCGAGACAGATGAGGAAGGAAACTCTACCCTGGGAATGGCTGAGCTCATCATAGCCAAGCAAAGAAACGGACCTACCGGAACAGTAAAACTTCAGTTCATTGGTCAATACGGAAAGTTTACTGACTGGAGTTTTGGACCTAATGCAGAAATAGAAAATGCTTATCAGGAGTATAATTCTCCTCAAAAGGGAGGAACTATTACACGCCAGTCCAAGATGAACCAGGACTTCCCACCTCCAAATCCAGGCCAAACAGGAGGTAATGATGTCCCCTTCTAGTTTTTTCCTGACCAAACATGTGCAAATATTGCTTGGTCAGGAAGGCATTTATAAGTTGAACTGGATTTTCCAAGGGAATCATTATATCTTAGCATAGATCGAATTGACCCTAAACTTGTCAGGATTATTCTCTTGCTGAACCATCAATTATGTTGAAGGATATGAAGAACCTGAAGCTTCTATCTTTGTTTTGCCTCATCTTTACTCTGCATTTTGCTCAGGCTAAACATGTACCTTTTTTTAAAGGCAGCCTGGAAGAATTGAAACAAGAAGCCTATCTAAAGGATAAGCCATTCTTCGTCTTCTTTTACTCTAACCGTAGCGGTATTTGTAAAAAGATGGATAGAGGAACCTGGAAACATCCAGATCTAATCCAGTATGTGGAGGAAAACTACCTGGCCTACAGAGTAGATGCTTTCTCACATGAGAATAGAGAACTCGTCAACGAACTACATATAAAGCAAATTCCTACTATCGCTATTTTCAGTCCCCAAGGAAGTGTTAAAGAGAGACTGGAAGGGAATTATGCTGCATTAAAGCTCTTAAGCGAATTAGAGAAACACAGAGAGAATTTAACTGATGAATTACAGGTGGTCTTCTTTGCAAAAGAAGATCCTGAAACCAGAGCTGAAAGTACTCCAGAGGATCAAGTTGTCCCCCAATCCGGTTACTACGCACACAACAGAACCAGAGGTATGAATGAAGAGCAGTCAAATGCTGGCACTAAAAATGCTTTTAATTCATTCATAGTTACCAAACACCAGGAAGAAAACGTTTATCGATCTTATGAACCGTCGCAGGAGAATAAGGTCACTTTGTTTGCTAATGGGAAATCTGTTAAATCTATTGACCTGTCAGTCACAGGATTTGAGAAGTACAGTCCTGTAGAATTGTTAAACAGAAACGATGCGGCCACCATAGGTATATTGATTGGAAACTTTACTACCAAGGGCCGTTTAGTGGAAGAAGTTAACCGCTTTGAAAGAATTTGGAGATATGATATTTGGGTTTACAGTGTGGAAATAGAAAATAGCACGCACTATAAACTCGTTCTGGGGACTTATGAAGAAAAAGACGACGCAAAAGTATTTGCAGAAGTCATTCATAAGTTTGAGCGCTTAAACACAGAAATCATAGATCTATCTGATATTCTGCGGAGATAACCTCCTTCCCTTAACATTTTTTCATTCTTTACGGTTCAGATAATTCCCTGCCACACATACCGTCATGAATCAAAAGGGAATGTATACAATGGAGGCAGATAAACTTTTATCTGCGA
>JBCBKZ010000262.1:0-7123 GCA_038520955.1 Bacteroidota bacterium
CAGAATGTTGTCTTATGGGGATATACTTCCTTCAGTAAATGAGCTTTCTTCCAGCTTAGGATTTGCCAGAGAGACTGTAGTCAAGGCATATGGAGAATTAAAGAATAGAGGCATAGTTAACTCCAAACACGGCCTGGGTTATTTTGTAGCTAATGAAACTGCAGACCAGAAGCTTAGCATAGCTCTGGTACTATATGGCTTCCAGACCTTCCAGCAGGACTTTTATAATAAGTTTCGCAAGTGCCTGGGAGATAAGTACCATATAGATGTATTCTTCCATCACAATAACATCCACGTTTACGAGTACATCTTAAACTCCATCAGCAGTAAGTATGGGATGTATGTCGTAGCTCCCATCCAATCAAATAAAGCTCAGAACCTCTTATCCAGGTTTCCAGATGACAAACTGCTCATCATTGACCGATATCAGGATCAGGGAGAAAAGGTATCCTGTATAGCACAGGAGTTTGAGTATTCCTTATCCTCCGTTTTCGAATCTCTTCTTCCCCAAATTCGAAAATTCTCTCAGGTAGTCATGTACTTCAAAGAAGGCCTGGACTATCCTAAAGGCATCTTCAATGCCGTAACAGAATTTTGTGAGGGGTTCGATATTCCACTGAAAGTACATGGAGAATTTGATGAGGCTCACATGAAAAAAGATCAGTTGTTTTTCACCGTGGGGGACACTGACCTATGGCAAGTGCTCAAATCATCAAACGCTAAGCAGTTTGAGTTGGGAGAGGATATTGGCATTCTATCTCATAATGATTCTCCAGTAAAAGAAATCATAGCAGGAGGTATTACCACCTTTTCTACAGATTTCAAACTAATGGCTGAAAAAGCGGCCGATTTTATTTTAACCAGAAACCATACAAATATGATTATACCAAGCGAACTCATTAGACGAAAATCCCTATAAAAAAGGTGCGCACCACAAAGTATTGCCGTACTCGTGGTGCGCTAACACATTAATTAAAATTAACGTATCATGATCTTACTAAACTATTCGCTAGGGTTTAATTATCCAAATAGGATGATTAGGCCACTTCTCCTGTTTATCTTCCTGTCCTGCAGCAGCTTCCTTGCATTTGGACAGACAAGCCTAAGCGGTACTATTGTCGATGAATTTGGATCAGCTGTGACTGGTGCCAGAGTTGTCGTAGTTGGTGCCCAGGTAGGTGCCATTGCGGACCAGAATGGAGCTTTCACCATAGAGGTACCAGCAGGGTCCAATGAAATTCAAGTTTCCCTTTATGGATATGCCACCCAGACCATAGCACTGGATGGGCGTACAGAACTTGCCATAACTATGGTTTCTGACAATGTGTTGGATGAGGTAGTGGTGGTAGGATACGGAACCCAGAAGAAAAGTGATCTGGTAGGTTCTGTAGCTTCTATTAATGGGAAAGAGTTGAAATCCCTGGTAGTGGGTAATGCGACTTCAGCCCTACAAGGTAAAATGGCAGGAATCCAGATTGAGAATAATGGAGGTGCCCCCGGCGGAGCTGCCAATGTATTTGTACGTGGGGTGAGCTCCTTAACTAACTCCTTCCCCCTTTATGTGATTGACGGAACTTTCGCTGATAACATGAACTTCCTGAACCCAAAGGATATTGAGTCCATTGAGGTATTGAAGGATGCTTCTTCTGCTGCTATCTATGGTTCTCGTGCAGCTAACGGGGTAGTGATCATCACTACCAAGAGAGGCTCTGATGACGGAAGAACCCGCATTACCTTCGATTCAAGAATTGGGGTGGAATCTGCCTCTAACATGCTGGACCTTCTAAATGGAGAAGAATTCACTCGTTATAGAAACCAGCTGGAAGCTAATGATGGAACGGGATTCGTTTTGCCTTCTAATCTTCCCAGCACTGATTGGCAGGATCTTTCTCTGAATTCAAGCTTAATTCAAGACTATGGATTGTCTATCTCAGGAGGTACTGAGAATGCCAAGTACTTTATCTCAGGGAACTTCTATGATCAGGAAGGGATACTGGTAGGTTCAGGTTTCCAACGGTTAAATGGTCGTGCGAATAGCCAGTTCAAACTAGGGAAACTGACCATCAACCAATCTCTCTCACTGGTACAGTCTGATCTTCAGGAAAACAACTGGTTTGGCTTTGACGGAGCTACTGCCCCCATCCTGGCTGAGAACGTAGTTGGAAATGAGGGCGGATTTGAAGCGCCTGAGTTTAGCGTTCACAACTTTGGGGGAATCAACAAGTATGGTCAGGCAGTTCTGGAAGACAATAACCTGAACTCCAAAAATGTATTGGGTAACGTCAATTTTGCCTATGACATCGTGGAAGGCCTTACCGTAAAACTAAACTTTGGGATAGACTATCTGAATGAATATTCTCGCGTATTTACGCCTACCTTTTTCATGAGTAATTCGGATGCGGTATTTAACGTAAATGATCAAAATGACCTATCAGAAGTAAGAGGAGAGACTTTATTGACAGTGTGGGAGCCTACCGTTTCCTACAATACTGACATTGGAGAAAGAAGTAGCTTTAACGCAGTAGTAGGATATACTGAGCAAAAGATCGATTTCAGAAATTTAGGTCTTTATACCCAGGGACTTCCGTCAAACAACATTAGGGTATCAGGTGCTGCCGCTCCTGCCAATGTTCAGAACATAGCAGGTGTGAACAATATCAGTGGACTTCGCTCCCTATTCGGTAGGATCAATTACAACCACCAGGATAAGTACCTGATCCAGTTTACCATGAGAAGGGATGCAACCTCTAAATTCTCCCCTGATTTCAGAGTGGGGTACTTCCCTTCTGTATCTGCTGGATGGAAAATTCATAATGAGCCCTTCTTCTCTCAGAGTGGCATCATGAACCGCTTCAAGCTTCGTGCTGGATATGGAACATTGGGATCACAGAACATTCCTGATTACTCTTACCAGTCTGTGTTTGGGCTTACGTCTAATACTTCCTTCGGAGGAGCCCTTCAGACTGGATACGCGCAGACTGCCTTCGCACTGGAAGATTTGCAGTGGGAGGAAGCTACTACCTTCAATATTGGTGCTGACTTAGGATTCTTCAATGACAGATTCCTACTCTCTTTAGAGTATTACAATAAGGATGTGTCAGATGTATTGGTTGGGGTTAATCTACCATCTACCGCAGGTACCAGTTTACCCGTTATACGTAATGCCGGTTCTATCAACAACTCCGGATTTGAGATTGAAGCTAAATACAGAAGCCTCAACGTAGGAGACTTCAGGTATGAGATAGGATTCAACCTGGGAACCTTTGACAGTGAAATCACAGAGCTACCTAACCCTATCATTGGGCCCTCTACCAGTGAGGACTTAACACGTGTAAATAGATTTATTGAAGGAGAAGCTCCTGGTGTGTACTGGGGATTCTTAATAGATGGTGTATATGCTGATCAGGCAGCTATCGAAAGCGATCCTAATATAGCGAACGACCCTGTGAGACAGTCTCTGGTTCAGCCAGGTGATTTCATCAGAAGAGACATAAATGGTGATGGTGTCATTAATGCTGATGACCAAACAGTATTAGGAGATCCTACACCGGACTTCATTTACGGAATTAATTTCTCAGGTACCTATAAGCAGTTTGACTTTAGCCTATTCTTCAATGGTGTTCAGGGAAATGCGATTTACAACCTCAATAAATTCTTCAACATCTTCTGGGCTGATGACAACAAGCTATCTGATGTCCTTAATGCATGGACGCCTGATAACAGAAACACCAATATCCCAAGATCTACTACCCTGGATCAGGCTGAGAACAGAGCCCCTTCTTCCTTCTTTGTAGAGGATGGTTCTTATTTACGCTTGAGAACATTAGAGATAGGATATACCGCACTTAGCGGAAAAGAAAGTGGACCAATATCTGATTTAAGGTTCTTCGTAACAGGACAAAACCTGTTCACTATTACTGATTATAGCGGCTATGACCCTGATGTATCTTCTACCAATGGTGGTCGTGCGAACAGAGACTCTGGTTTCTTCGGTAACAGACAAGATGTGAATCCCTTATTGGGTAGAGGCCTGGATGCAAGGGCATATCCTAACGCACGTGCCTTCATTTTAGGTGTACAAGCTACTTTCTAACACAAACAGAAAAACCTTTTTTACAATGAAAAAGAATAGAATTTTATATACCTCAGTCATATTAGCCCTGCTCTGTTTCTCGAGCTTGAGCTGTAGTGAAAATTTACTTGATCAAGTAAATACGAACACTGTTTCTACAGGAAACTTCTGGCAAACAGAAGAAGATGCCCAACGTGCCGTTAACGGCATGTTCCACCCCATCACCAATACTTTCTTCTGGGGAAGAATCATACATACTGGTGCTATGCTAAGATCGGATGCCTTTAATATTCGTCCTTTTGGAGTGAATACGGCCATGTCTACCCTTCAGGGAACACCTGGTGTTGCCAGATGGGCTACTGAGATTTGGCAGGAGCCTTATAAAGCCATCTATAGAGCTAATGCGATTCTGGAGAATGTTACGGATGATATCCCTAACTCCAACTTGTACACAGGACAGGCTTACTTTATGAGAGCCTTTGCTCACTGGTACCTGGTAAACCTATTCAGAAACATTCCGCTGGTAACCAAGACACCGGAAACGAATGAGGAGTTCTTCCCTACTCAGGCTACTCCTGAGCAGGTATGGGCACAAATCATTTCAGACCTGGAGCAGGCAGAAGCCTTATTACCTACCTCTTGGAGTGGAAGTGCAGATCTGGGGAGACCTACTTCTGGTGCTGCCACAGCTCTAAAAGGAAAGTCTCACCTATACATAGGAAACTGGGCTGAGGCAGAAGCTGCCTTCAACAGAGTGATTGGTAGCGGTACGTATAGCCTCCTTCCACCTGAAAGCTATCAGGACAACTTTGGGCAGGTTAATGAGAATAATATTGAGTCAGTATTTGAGCTTCAGTACTTAGGTCAAGAGGCATTCTCATGGGGAGTAGACCTTCCAGGTGTAGGAACCATGGGGAACTTCCATATTGACTATTCACCTCCTACAAAGTCTCCTGACCAGTCCCACTTTGTGAACTCATGGGTAAAAGACCTTTTTGAGGCTAATGGAGAGACTGTTAGAAGAGATGCTACTCTGGCTTATGATTATCCTGGATCTCTAGGATATGGTGGACTTCCTTTCCTGGATGATTTTGCTGGAGACATAGACGTAGCCAATACAGACGGAATGGAGCCCATATTCACCAAGAAATATGCTGGTTTAGATATAGGGACAAGAGACCAGGTAGACTTCCTGGGGACCAATGTAGGAAACAACTGGCGTATCATTCGCTATGCTGACGTTCTGCTGATGATGGCTGAAGCCATGAATAATCAGGGAAAAACGGCTGAAGCCCTCGCCTTTGTTAATCAGGTACGTGAGAGAGCGCAGGTAACCCCTCTTTCCGGACTTTCTCAGGCTGACCTAACTCAGGCCATCATTGATGAAAGAGTACTGGAACTTACAGGAGAAGGACACAGATTCTTTGACCTGGTAAGGTGGGGATTAGCAGATGACTATTTGGGTTCTACTTCTCTTCATGGTGATCACCCAAAGTCTTTGAGTGGGGGAACCTTCCAGTCTGGACGTGATGAGTACCTGTGGATTCCCGTTTCAGAGACTAGTTCTAATGATAAACTGGTGCAAAATCCCGGTTATTAATTCGAGTAGTAGGGATTTAATTATTTTATTTCAGAGCATCCCCTGTTTTCAGGGGATGTTTTTCCTCCCCCTTTGAGAACACATAAATCAGAAATTATTTGTCAAAGTGGAAAAACATACTTATTAGTTTATCTACACTCCGTATTGACAATACAATTTCGTTTGGGAAGACACATATCTGTACTTACGCCCTGAGCATACATAACGCAAACACCTAACAGTGAAAATGCTATCAGAAAAACCATTTTCTAATCTTGACAGAACGCCCCGTATTCAGGAGGCGGTTGAAGACATATTTGACCTCATAGTTATTGGAGGAGGTATTACGGGAGCAGGCATAGCCCTGGATGCTTCTTTGAGAGGATTAAAAACCCTGCTGGTGGAGAAAAATGATTTTGCCTCTGGTACCAGCAGTAAATCTACCAAGCTCATTCACGGTGGCTTAAGGTACCTAAAGCAGTTGGAATTTGGCCTGGTCAGAGAAACCGGGCTGGAACGCTCCATAGCGCATGAAAACATTTGTCATTTGATACACCCGGAAACCATGCTACTTCCCATTGTAGATGGAGGGACCTTCAACCAGTTTTCTGCAGGTCTTGCCATACAGGTATATGATTTCCTGGCTGATGTCTCTGCCTCACAGAAAAGAAAGAAGCTGAATAAATCTCAGATCCTGGAAATGGAACCTAATCTTTCCACTGAGGGACTTAAATCAGGCATCGCATATGCGGAATACCGAACGGATGATGCACGACTCACCATAGAACTGGTAAAATCTGCCAGAAGACAGGGAGCCGAAGCTTTCAATCATATGGCTGTGGAGGATTTCCTCTATGAGGAAGGAAAAGTGAAAGGAATTGTCTGTAAGGATATGCTGACAGACCAAACTCATTCTTTCCGGGCAAAAATGGTGGTAAGCTCTACAGGCCCATGGGTAGATAAGGTTAGGCTCATGGACCAGAATACCGCAAAGCAGAATTTACACCTTTCCAAAGGCGTTCACATTGTGGTTTCGGCAGAAAAACTTCCTATTAAGCATGCCCTCTACTTTGATGCATTTGATGGGAGAATGATTTTCTCTATCCCCAGAGAGGGGGTAGTATACATAGGAACCACAGATACTACCTTCAAAGGGAAACCGGAAGATCTATATTGCACAGAGGAGGATGCCAACTACCTCTTGAAAGCCGCAAATCATATGTTTGATGTGCCGGAAATCACCCTGGATGACATAGAATCTACCTGGACAGGATTAAGGCCCCTCATTCAAAAACCAGGAAGGTCTGCATCAGAATTATCCAGAAAGGATGAAATTTTTATCTCTGATACAGGGCTTATTTCTATCGCAGGGGGAAAGCTTACTGGCTTCAGAAAAATGGCTAAGCGTATTGTGGATTTGGTCCTCAAAAAACTCCCGGAGAAGTCCTTTGTCCCTTGTAAAACCAAGAACT
>JBCBKZ010000263.1:0-7116 GCA_038520955.1 Bacteroidota bacterium
GAGGAAAAAGAATGGTTAGTGGTATTAAGTCAGTTTGTACTACATAAACAGCTTAGCTTTTTACAGCTTACCAGAATCTTCCCTAATGAAGAAAAAGCCAGGGTAAATCTCTGGGTGCAGGACCTGATCAGAGCCAATCTTCTCATCAGACTCAACAAAATAACCATTGGGATTAACCCCTACCTATATCCATATATCATCAATAGCCTTAAAAAAGCGCAACTACTGAATTCCTAAATCATGAATGAACTTACTTTTCAGGCTATAAAACTCCCAGTATTTAGCTACGCCACATGGCTAATAGCTGCCCCTCTTATATGGCTATTTTTCAGGCTTTGGAGAAATCAGGTAGCTCCCCTATTGAGAGCCTCAGGAAGATTAAGTGAAACCTATATTTCCGCGGCACTAGCAGAAACCATTATCTGGACCATATATGGATTTATAGGGATATTTCTCTTTGTAGCTCTTTGGCCTCTGGTGGGGATATTTCTCTTAGTGATCACCGCCTTTTTATTAAAGGACACACTGATCAACTTCTTTACCGGGCTGGTCATCAGACTGAGTAAGCCGTTTAGAAAAGGACAACTGATAGAGTTTGGAGGAATGGCGGGCAAAGTGATTGACTTTGGAGAACTTTCGGTTAAGGTAGAAGTGGAAAATGGAGAAGAGACCTTCATCCCTTACGCTGTCATTCCTATTCAGACATTGACCATTAAGAATCCTTCTGATACTGTTCAAAACTACTCCTTTCAGATAGCCATGAAGGCAGATATGCCGGTAATAGAAGCCAAGAATAAGCTCACCCACTTCATCCAAAATCTGCCATGGTCAGTAGTTACTCTTCCTCCCAATATCAGAACGGTAAGTCATGAAGGGAATAGCTATACGTATAGAATCACCCTTTATAGCATTGATTCCATGTACTTCCCCCAGATGGAGGGCGCTATCCTAAAGTACTTTGCTGAAGATTTACTCCTTGAATCCTGATCCTAATTTGCCTGGCTCAGTATATTCTTTCTCCATCATCTGGGACTTAAAGCCCTGGTAAATCTGATCTGGAGGAATGACCATGCTGGCAGCGGCAGTATCCTTCCCTAAGGCTGCACGTTTCCGACCATCTGCAATCAGGGCAAAGGTCATCACTATGCTGGTAGCAATGATGATGAATAAGAGAATACCTGGATTAAAGGCTTCCACCTGAAGCTCAGCCGGTATCCCAAAGAAAAGAAGCACCGTGATCAAGCCACGAGGTGCGATGTACAACTGCGGATTTATATCACTGGACAGGAATAGTCTCAGGAAAATAAAACGGACCACATAAATGGAAGCGAGAATAGACATACTGATTAGCAATACATCCAGACTCCAAAGCGTGGCAAGTGAGATTGTAATTCCAAAGATCACGAAGAAGAAGGTTCTCACCAGGAAGGCAGACTCTACCGTCACAATGTGAAAGTCTTCCCGTATATGCTTGAGCGCATCAGGCTTCAACCATTCTTTTAGTTTTCCTCTGAAGAAAATATGGCTGTTAGACATCACCAATCCGAAGATCAAAATGATAATCAAAGAGGATAAGTGCTGTTGTTTGCCAACTGCATATAGAAGAATGAGAATGGCAATCAATACAAAGAGCTTCACATGTGAAGTGATATTCTGAAAGAGAAAGATCAATATATAGCTGGCCACTAAGGAAATCAACAGCGTCAACCCAAAGGTTCCTACAAACTCTATGACCGCGTTCTGGGTATTCTCTGCCTCCTGCATTCCCTGCAGAAAGTAAAACTGCATAATCCCCAGAATATCTGAGAAGGTACTCTCATATACATGGAATTCCTTTTTCTCCTGGACCAGATTTCCTACACTAGGAATGATGATAGCGCTACTCAAAATGGACAAGGGAGTCGCATAAATAAAGGCTGACATCCAGGTCATACCATCTACCAGATAGTAGATAATAGCTGCGCAGGCACCCGTAGAAGCAAATAAACCCAATAATGCTATGACAAAAGCATTGCCAATAGCTGGTAGCTTCTCCTTGGTCAATTCAAGGTCCAGTGCAGCTTCCAATACAATCATGATCAGCCCCACTATGCCCAATACCTCCAGAATGGGAAACAAATCTTCTTGGAACTGCATAGCATCCATCCCAAGCTTGATGAGGATACCCGTTCCTATGAGGAGAATAACGGATGGGATATTGGTTCTTTCGGAGAATGCATTGTAGAGAAATGAGAGAATAATGACAATGCAAACTACGATGATATAGGTATAGGAATTCAGGGTAATGTCCATGTACTTTTTCCTCTAGACGATAAAGTAGGCCTAAAGTAATGAATTTTCCCTTTTTTTTGAGGAAATCCCTTTCTTAACCTTTATTAAGCTTCCTATGAAAGCCGTTACCTTTTCCCAGCCAGGATCAGCAGAGGTCCTCCAAATACAGGAAGTCCCCCAGCCTTCCCTCTCTGATCAGGAGATTCTTATTCAAGTAGCCGCCACAGCCCTGAACAGAGCTGACATTATGCAGCGAAAGGGAATGTACCCGCCGCCGCATGGAGCGAGCGATATCCTGGGGCTAGAAGTAGCTGGGACAGTGGTCACATGTGGTTCTCAAGCTAATCGATTTAAGAATGGGGATCAGGTCATGGCACTTTTACCAGGTGGAGGATATGCTGAGTATGTCAATATAGACCATGGGTTGGCCATGCCTATCCCAAAAGGTATTTCTCTACAAGAATCTGCCGCCATACCGGAAGTATTTCTTACTGCTTTTCAAGCCCTACACTGGCTAGGCAAAATTAGCAAGGGGGAAAAGGTTCTCATACATGCAGGCGGAAGCGGAGTGGGTACTGCCGCTATTCAGCTAGCCAAACTGATGGAGGCAGAGATTTTTACTACCGCTTCTGCGCCTAAACTACCTGCCTGTGAGCAACTAGGCGCCCATCACCTGATAGATTACAAATCTCAGTCCTTTGAAGAAGTGGTAGTTAAGGCTACAAAAGGCAAAGGCGTAGACATTATTCTGGATTTTATAGCCGCTCCTTACTTTCTCCCCAATCTCAATAGCCTGGGAATGGACGGACGATTAATCCTACTTGCTTTAATGGGAGGGATAAAAGTCGAGTCCTTCAATATGCTGCCTATTCTCAGGAAAAGGATACAGCTTATAGGGACTACCCTGAGAGCGAGATCCCTCACCTACAAGAGAGAATTGGTAGCTGATTTTTCCAGCAGGATTTTACCTGCTTTTGAGGATGGCATCTTGAAAACAGTGGTTGATTCATACTTTCCATTGGAGAAGGTGCAAGAAGCACATACCTATATGGAGGAGAATAAAAACACAGGAAAAATCATCCTCACCCTGGAGAAAAGCTAGAAAAATGACTCTCCAGCATTTTTTTTCATTTTTTCGTTAAACTTTTTAGGGTATTAGGGCATCTAACAGGTACAGTAAGTAAATAGACACATTCATACTGGATATTTACACGTTTATCTAATTCTGCTGTCTTTGTACCGATGGGATAGCTACTTTTAACGAAATGAAAAAAGGAAACTACATATTGCTATTATTCCTTTCCATCATTCTCCTGGTGGCCACCCTTTATGTTCTGGTTACGCCAGACATGTGGGGAAGTCCTCTAACCGGGCCCGAGAAAGTATCCGGCACTATTGGCCTGCTAGAGCAGGTGCGCCAAATCTTTACGGCCTAATCACCATACTTTACCTGTAATAATTTAGCGGATACAAACCCAGCAACTGGTCAGTCCTGTCTGTAGGAGATCTGTAATAGATAAGTATGTCGTAGAAATTCTCTCTATCTCCAAATTTTCCATTCAGACTCAGTTCATCTATACTTCCATCTGCTTTTTTCAGCACATACTGGTAATCATAGATTCCCTGTTTCAGAAGGAGCTTACCTACATAGGCTCTTTCTGCTTCTGAGTAGGCCATCTTATTAGCAGCTGTGAGGCGCCAGTCTGTTAGCTTCCCCCATAGATAGACCTCTTCTTCTCTGGGTTCAGACTGAAGCGTAAAGTTTACCCAGTTGTAATCTGCATTTAAGGTAGGATCAGGCCACTCATCTACTTCTACAGTAAACACCCCATTTCTATCTCTGATAGGGCCAAACTCATTTCGGTTTCTGACTTTATCCGGGAAAAGGGAGACATAGGTAATCTGTGGAGTTTCCCTAATGTTCTCCACCGACTGTCCATAGAGTCGATAACTCCTGCTGTTAAGTTGGTAAAACTCCGTACCTGAAGGGAAGTCCGGCATGACATTCATGCTGTACTCCAGGCTGTTTCTCCCCAAGAAGGAAGGTCGACTGATCCTGAGGTCATTATCCCAACGAAAGTTTTGGATCACCTTGATGTTAAGATCTCTGGCGGGATCTATGATACTCAGCCCCTCTATATCTATCTGAAAATTGACTTTGGAGAGGCGCGACCTCTCTATGCGCGTTTGTAATAGGTTAGTGATGGCTAAGCCTACCCTGGGTTCTACCACCACAAATCGCTGTGTAAGTACCGGACTGTCCTTACTGTTATTTCTGTATACCGTGAGAATGTAGTTCCCGCTCTTCTTGAAGTATTCATTCTCCTGCGGAAAAGAATAGAGGTAATGAATGTATTCCACCTTGGTAAACTCTGAGCGCTGGTAGATGTCTACTGGATCTCTTGTAAAGCCTTCATAAAATTCTATGGGTAGCACATTCGTAGGATTCCAGTTAGCATCACAGTTAGTGATATCAGCATAAAAGAGAGAGACAGGCGTATCTCTGGGGACAAGCTCATCAAACTCCAGGCTTAAGAAGGAGGAAGGATCATTCAGGTAAATGACTGGTGAAAGTGCTTTCAGTCCTGCTCCCTGGTTAGGAGGTCCTGGATAAAACTGAACTGATTTAATGAACTCTTCATATGTTCTGCTCTCCGGCTGCCAGGGGTTCACCTTATTAACAGAACCTGACTGAGGTGTAGTATTCATGGCACAGGAGGCCAAAAAGAGCAGCATACCTAATCCCCATATACTGCTATTGTGCGTGTACCTATTCATAGAAGGGAAAGATACATAAAAGCGAGGCATATGGTGGTACTATTTTTCTTTCCTGTGTGGAATTTTTCTGTCCTGCCACTCATATAACAAACCAAACTAATTTAACACATATGCTTAAATGTTGTATGATGGCTATTAGTAGCCTAATGTTCATGGTTAACATGTGCAGTCCCGGCTCTATGGAAGGTGAATATGCTGAAAGTGCACTTATGGTGGATTCACCTGCAGAAGACCAAGCTGTCCTCAAGGTAGCTGATCAGGAGGGACCGGAGATCAAAACCGTTTCCCACAAACAGATGCTCATTAAGCGGGCAGAAATTCGGATGGAGGTTGAAAGCCTGCATGAAAGCTATGGACTGCTAAAGAAATACCTCAGCGCTACCCATGCTTACTATTCTGCCGAGAACCAGCGCTATTATGGTAGCAGTATGGAGAAGGAGTACGAAATCAGGGTTCCTGTTGCAGAGTTTGACAGCTTGATGTACCTCATCAGTTCTATGGGCGCCAAAATAGACTACAGGAATATCTCTTCTCAGGATGTAACAGAAGAATACCTGGATCTACAGGCAAGAATTAAAACGCAGAAAGCATTAGAGGCCCGTTACCAGCAACTACTGAACAGAGCTAAAACCATAGAAGACATCCTTAAGCTGGAGAAATACCTGACTGAGGTAAGAGAAACCATAGAGCGTATGCAAGGACGAACGGTGTATCTGAGAGATAAGGCCAGTTATAGTAGTGTAAAGCTGAGTATGTATGAAGCAGGAGAAGTTATAACCGTCAAGTCATCCAGTACCTTCTGGACTGAGGTAAAACGTAGTTTCGTCAATGGCTGGAAGGGACTTACCTCTGTCCTGATAGGCATCATTAACATTTGGCCCCTTGTGCTGCTAATAGGTCTCGGCTACTGGTTGTTCAGGCGATGGAAGAATGTATCTACTCCCACTACAAAGGAGGATCAGCCTAAGGCTTAGAAGCGCCTCATACTGAAAGTCTTATCAAAATGTTAAGGCTGTTAAAAATGTTAAATGTCTGGGAAAGAAGGAGTCAGAAGAGGATATTTATATCATAAGTCTTGAGTAATAGTTTTTCAGTTGGTTAGATAGAATATGGGAATCCCCCGCTCCAGGGATTCCCATTATTTTTTCCACTTACCTGAGTTTCTCACCACTTACCCTCTCAAATACTCCCACCACCCTAATTTGCATGACTTGCTGTTAATCAGCTAGTTACCGACTTAGCTCTCTTCCTATTAACAGGCAAAAATCACCTAATAAGTCGAACGCCATATGAAAACTTCATTCATTATCCTTGCCTTTGTAAGCTGTACCTACAGCATCTTCGCGCAGAACCTAAGCCTTTTTCCAGTTTCTGCCCCACTTGAACAGGGAACGGCTCACATAGAAGCCGTTCCAATGAATTTGAATTCAGTCTCTGAACAAATTAACGATACGTATTATCTAATAGATGATAGAGTGGAAGGAAGTGTAAAGGTAAACATCCTGATAAACAATCGGGGAGAATACATCAGGCACAAACAGTTGACAGGCCACCCTCAGGTACTAGTCTCAGCCATAGAAGAACATATATATAAGCTAAACTTTATACCTGCGGAAAAGAATGGTAAAAGGGTAGCCAGCTGGCTTAGTATGAAATTCCACTTCAACCTAACAAATTAGCAGTAGCTAACTTACCCTCCCTCCTGACAGTTGTCCCCTGGTTACAGATGTGCCAGGGGTTATTTTTTAGACTTCATCTTCCAATTCGCCCTTGTTGAGCTTTCTCAACTCTTCTATTTCTGTCCCCACTTCTGAGTTAAAACTGGTTTGTAATTCTTCCAGGTCAGCATCTACTACTATGGCCTCAAGAGATTCCAGGCGTTTTTTGATGGTCTTATTCTCATCCAATACTTTCTTCAGCTCTCTTTTTATTTCTTCCGAGCCTCCCATAGCCCTATACTTCTCTCTTCTGGTTTTATAGACAAAGTTGCCTATGGAGAATGCCGTGAGAGTTATACTCCCAAAAATGATGGCCATCGTTAGTACTTCTCCTGGTCCCATGTGTTAA
>JBCBKZ010000264.1:0-7110 GCA_038520955.1 Bacteroidota bacterium
GAGCTGGTAATAGGTAGACACGATAGGCGATTTCCCTGTGGTGAAATCCACATTCTCTAATAATTCAGCGAAAAATGTACTGGTTTCATCCGTTTCCTCCTTAGAGGGAGAATTATCTCTTCTCAATTTTTCAACGGAGTATTTTAACCTTTCTGTGAGGTAAAAGGTGTCCAGACTGGTAACCAAACTATTGAAAGAATCAACGGAAGCTTTATAGTTCCCATTTTTCAAGGCAAACTCCACCAGGTGTTCTTCCAGCAAAAATTCCTGTAAATGAAACTTAGGATACTCCTTCTTTTTTTGGACCAGCCTTTTAGTCGCTGACTTATAGATACGGTTATAATGATCCGTCTCATTTCTGTTTGACAAGGCATACATCAGATACCGTTTCATAGCCACCTCATCTTTTTCAAACTCCTGTACGGCCAGAAACTTCTCAAAGAGTCTATGAAGCTGTGAGATGAGGTCGTGGATTTTCTGCTCATCAAATGTGGGTGTTTTTCCATAGATCAATCTGAACACCCTTTCTTTCTCCAGCGTAGCTTCTCCAAACTCAGGGGAAGCTTCATGAATAATTCTGGCTAGTTTCAGCAGTTTCTCATTTTGGTTAAAAAAAGGAGATTCCACAAACTGGACAAACTTCCTTATTTCCGCAGGGTTTAGGAGCCTTATGAGGCGAATTATTCGAGAATTTTTCATCTAGCAAAAACAATATTTTTCAGAAAATACAAATAGCGTTTAGTGCAATCACTTGATATACAACAGCTAAGATTAAATTATGTTTAGTCTTATTCGCTAGTTTTTTGATTTTGCGTGCTATAAACTCTTCAACAATTACCCCTTCTTGTAGATTATTAAACCATATCTAATCATCGACAAAGAACTCGTGATGGAAAGAAGGTTAGTAACATTGTCCCTTATTCTCATTTTCCTCTTTGCTCTTCCCATAGGATTACAGGCAGATCTTTCAGTTGCTTTTGAAAAAGACACTGTCTATGCCTGCAAGGACATGAGTATAGTCCTTGAACCTCAGGTCAGCGGAGGAAACCAGCCTTATGAGTTCTCATGGAGTAATGGTGAAAGCAGTCAAAGTATTGAAGTCAATCATGCTGACGAAGGCTTTTATACTTACTGGATAGAAACAGTAGATGCAAGTGGAGACAGGTTTAGAGATACCGTAGTAGTATCAGTTTTAGCAGAGTGTGTGTGGCCAGGAGATGCAAACGGAGATAGGTCCTCCAACCATTTTGACCTCTTGGCTATGGGAGTAGGATTTGGACATACAGGTCCTGAAAGACCGGATGCCCATACAAACTGGATCGGACAGACAGCCCACCAATGGACGGGACATGATCATGCCGGGGTAAACTTTGTGCATGCGGACGCGAATGGAGATGGTCTGGTAGATATATCAGACATGCAGGTCATTGGAGAAAATTATACGCCTGCTTTACCTGGAACGGGAGGTTCCATCGGATCAGCAGAGGATCCTTCTCTTTTCCTGGATTGGGACAACTATACTGTTAGCGGAGATACTTTGAGAGTTCCTGTAAGTCTGGGAACCATAGACATACCAGCAGATTCAACCTATGGACTAGCCCTTACGCTGGATTATGATCCAACAGAAATACCTGCCGGGGCAATTTCAACTAATACAGAATCTTCCTGGTTGGGAACTGAAGGGCAGGATATGATCAGAATGGAATATAGCTTTCCTAACCTGGGAGTACTTGATGTAGCCATCACTCGTAAGGATCAGATTGAGGGCATAGGATCTGGAGAAATTCTGGAAATAGTAGTGATCATAGAGGACCTGATTTTAATAATAGATGAGGAAGATCCCTTCCCGGTCAATATAGATATTCAAAATCCTCGTTTGGTATCTTCTACTGGCCGAATCTTACCACTTTTTACGAAGCCTCAAGCCATCGTATTGAGTAGTGATAATGAACTGGAGCCTACTGCCAAGCTGGACCTATTTCCCAACCCGGCTCAGTTAAGAATGACTATAGAATGGCAAGATATAGTATTAGAAGAACTGTATATCCTGGATAAAAATGGCAAGCGATATGAAATTCCTACGAATTTCAGAAATAACACTGCAGTAATGGATGTTACTTCGCTTTCCACAGGGCTTTATACCCTGATAATCAGGGAGAAAAACAAAGCCTACATTAGGCGATTTTTGAAGAATTAATCTAACAATCGTTCTTTTTTCTAGTTAGTGTGTTATCTAATTGCATGCCTGAGGATAGTGGAATATCCCTATCCCAGGCTATTTTCCCCGCACCATCACCACAATCGCACCTCTTAACCTCAAGGTTTATTTAACCCCTTAATTTCTTATCAATTAACACCATTGATTATGAACCGAATTCTATTTTCCCTTTTATGTAGCTTATGCCTTATAGGCTTGCAGTCGGTATCTGCCCAGTCAATTGCAAGGCTACAGGTAATTCACAACTCCCCCTCACCTACGGTAGACATCTACCTGGATGGAACTGCGCTGTTGGACGATTTTGAGTACAGAACAGCTTCTCCATATATTGATGCACCTGCAGGTGTAGAAATTAATGTAGGAGTAGCCCTGTCAACCAGTACTTCAGCTGCTGATACCATCGTAAACTTCCCTTTAACCCTTGAAGAAGGTAAAACCTATGTAGCTATAGCCGGAGGAATTGTAGGAGATGCTACAACCCCTTTTACGCTTTACATTACTGACATGGGTCAGGAAGCTGCTGCTGGTACGGGAGTAGACTTTGCTGTACACCATGGTTCTACTGATGCACCTGCTGTAGATGTAGCCGCCAGAGGCGTAGCTACCCTGGTAGAAAACGCTTCTTTTGGTGCCATTACAGGGTATCTAAATGTGCCAGCTGCACCCTATATCATTGACATTAAGGTAGCAGGAACAGAGACTATTGCTGCTTCTTATGACGTAGACCTAAGTGCCCTTGAGGGAGGTGCTGCTGTAGTATTTGCTTCAGGTTTCCTTGCACCTGCTACTATGGATGACCCTGCATTTGGTCTGTTTGCTGCCCTTCCAGACGGGAACGTGGTAAGCTTTGCCGATACTTCACTAGCAAGACTACAGGTAATTCACAACTCACCACAGCCTATCGTAGATATTTACCTGAATGGAACATCACTAATAGACGACTTCGCTTTCAGAACAGCTTCCGGATTTATAGATGCACCTGCCGGTGTAAACCTGGACGTAGGAGTAGCTTTATCAAACAGTACTTCCGCTGCTGATACCATCGTTAACTTCCCACTTACCCTGGAAAATGGAAAAACGTATGTAGCCATAGCTGGTGGTGTAGTAGGAGACGCCGAGACTCCATTTACTCTATACATCACTGATATGGGACAGGAAGCTTCTTCCAGTGCTGAAAACGTAGCTTTTGCTGTACATCATGGTTCTCCAGATGCACCTGCAGTAGATATAGATGCCAGAGGAGTTGCCACCTTAGTAGAAGGTGCCGAATTCGGCGATATTACTGGATATATTGAAGTACCAGCTGCTCAGTATTTCCTGGACATCAGACCTGCTGGTCAGGATATTCTGGTAACTACCTTAGGTGCTGACCTAAGCGGACTAGGTGGTGGAGCTGCTGTCGTATTTGCCAGTGGATTCCTTACGCCAGAAGGTGTGCAACCAGGATTTGGTGTCTTTGCTGCCCTTCCTGACGGAACTGTAGTAGAGTTTATGCCTGCAACCATTGCCAGACTACAGGTGATTCATAACTCTCCTACTCCTACCGTAGACATTTACCTTAACGGGGACCTCCTGTTAGACGACTTTGGGTACCGTACAGCCACGCCATTTATCAACGCGCCCGCTGGAGAGTCTATTGACGTAGGGGTAGCTCTGTCTACCAGTATGAGCGCTGCTGACACCCTGGTGAACTTCCCACTGACCCTGGCTGCCAACAGTACAAACATCGCTTTTGCCGGAGGAATAGTAGGGGATGCCACTACGCCTTTCACTCTGTATGTCACGGACATGGCACAAGAAGCTGCCGCTGGTGCTGGAGTAGACTTCCTGGTACACCATGGTTCTACTGATGCACCTGCAGTTGACGTATTAGCAAGAGATGTAGCTACTTTAGTACAGGGAGCCAGCTTTGGCGCTATTACGCCTTACATCAATGTACCTGCCGGTTCTTATACCTTGGACATTACGCCAGCCGGAGCCAACGAGACGATTGTAGCTAGCTACACTGCTGATCTGAGTGGATTAGAAGGAGGAGCCGCAGCAGTATTTGCCAGTGGATTCCTGACTCCTGGTGATGACGATCCTGATTTTGGACTCTTTGCAGCTCTGCCAGACGGAACTGTCATAGAATTCCCAACATTCACGACAAGTATACTGAACGATATTACCATAGATAACAGACTACTCAAACTGTTTCCCAACCCTGCAACAAGCCGTATCCAGATTGACTTTAAGGATATTCCTGTGAGCGTATCTGATGTCTCTCTGTATATGCTTGACATGCAGGGAAGGGTGGTAAAAACCATGGAATCTACTGGAACTACTGTCAGTATTTCTGTAGAAGATCTACCAACTGGTATTTATTCAGTAGTACTACAAACCAGTGAACTAAGAGCTGTTCAAAAACTGGCAGTTACGACTAACTAAGTCGGTTAACTGTTCCTGGTAATCAAAATAAGGCCGGAACGAATTTCTTTGTTCCGGCTTTAATTTGGATTTTTATATAATGAAAAACATATATATAGCTTGCCTTATCCTTTCGCTATGCACCTCAGCATGGGGACAAATTCCCTTTTGTGGGCATAAGAAATTAAGGGCATTCTATCATTCGCATGAAAAGCCATCCTCTATAAAGGAAGAGGAGATGAATCAGCGAATTCTTAGGGCATACTCCAGCACAGACAGTAGATCATCCGAAGTGTATGAACTACCTCTTGTCTTCCACCTACTGGAGGAGGAAGGTGCTAAACCGCTTTCTCATACCCTAATCCACAGGGAAGTCCAATTTCTGAATCAAGCCTTTAACAATCAGGGGTCCTATTATTCTCCTGAGGGAAATGCGAGCTATATACAATTTCATCTGGCCAATGTCTCTCCAGAAGGCCAGCCTACAAGCGGGATCATCCATCATCAAACTCCCTTTGCTACCCTAAACAGCTATGAGGAAGATATCCATATGAAGGATTCCTTCCATTGGGATACGCATAAGTATATCAACATTTACCTGATCAATAAAGGTCCTGCCACTGCCTATGCCCATCTCCCCCACTTTCACGGAAGAGCAGATGACGGGATCGTCATCACCTATCCACACATAGGGCAGCAAGAGGCCCTCTCTACTCCTCTCATTCATGAAATGGGTCATTACCTTGGGCTCTATCACACCTTTGAGGGTGGATGTAAAAACCAAAGCTGTCTACTTCAGGGAGACAGAGTATGTGATACGCCCCCAGATGCGGGAGCCCAATTTTTTGAAGGCTGTGAGTATAATAACTCCTGCCATACCGATGCAGACGACCACAGTGAGCACAACAAATTCCATGAAGACCATCATGACCTGAATAACAACTTCATGGACTACAATAGAGGAGGGTGTCTCCAAAGCTTTACCCCCGGGCAAATAGCCAGAATGCGCTTGAGTATAGAGGAGGTACGGAAGAGCTTGCTGGAAACCCGTATTCACCCTAACAGAAACAATCTGGCCATCACTCAGGTAAATCCGGAAATTCTACAGGAAAATATACTCGCTAACAGATTAACCACAGCTGTATTTCATACAGGTGAGGCTGGGATACAATCACTCAGGCTGGAAACTATTCAGAATGGGGAACTCCTCTCCTTTCAGACCCAGTCCCAATACATGTCTCCCTACTCTTCTCATGAGTTAAGTTGGTCCTTTCCTCCTACCCTTCAGTTTGCTCCCTTCAGCCTAAGACTGATCAAAGAAACGCCTACAGAAAGGCTGATTCAAGAGTGGGCATTCCAATCACCGGAATGGGACGTTTCTTCCAGTTCAGGTCTGGACATACTTGAAGCTAGCATTATCCCTTCTTCACCTGCTATGGCTTCGGCTCTGGGATGTATTGGGAGTCCTCTGTTTAGGTTCCAACTCGCTGATGAACCCTTAATAGATTCTCATGAATACCTCTTCCTAAACTTTGGGGTGGGAGATAACGCAACCTTTCTTCCCCTAAACCTTCAGGTCTCATTTGATCCGAATATCCCTATGAAGGATAGTCTACAGTTGTGGGTTTCTTTTGACCTGGGAGAAAACTGGCAGAAGGAAGCTTGGGGGATTTCTCCGGAAGAACTAGCTGCGCTCAATCTGCAGAATACTAATAGCCACGCCTCCGAATGTGCTGATTGGGAAAGCCTCAGGATCAATCTTCCATCAAGAGGCCAACCTTATCAGGCCCAGTTAAGATACCAGTCCTTTGGAAGAGGCGTAAGCATGGCCTTTTCTCCACCCTCCTTACTTTCGACTGGAATAAGCATACACGAAGAGTCTCAACTACTTTCTCTTAATATTGGAACCCAACAATGGACCTGGATATTAGCTCTATCAAATACCACTTCCTACACGGCGAGTTTATCAGACCTTCAAGGGAGAAACATCTCCTTAAGGAAGGAATCAGGTGGAGGAGGTGCGCTCCAATTACGTACCTCAGGGGGAATACCGGCAGGCATATACTTCCTCACCCTCAGCACTGAGGTAGAACGCTTCTATAAGAAAGTAATGGTTTACTGAGCCGCTTCCAGGTTTTTCTGAAACCAGTCGGCTAGCACTTTCTGTGCTTGCTTGCCCATAGGCGTAAAACTTTTAGATTCTTCTGTAGGATACTGGGTATAGGAGGGCCACTTCCACCAGAAGATCCCGTTCATCCAGTCAGAAGGCTCAAGCACTTCACAAACTGCTTGATAAGCTAAGGCCTGATCTTCCTCACTTACAGCAGCTCCTCCAGCCTCTGCGTGCGGATGTTTCCAAGGCGACTGAATACTCCTAAATCCTATTTCCGTAAACATCAAAGGCCGCTGGAATTTTTCGCTTACCGCTTTTGCTATTATCCTATGAGCGAAAAGGAAAAGCCAACTCTTAAGGAGCTCAAGAAAAC
>JBCBKZ010000265.1:0-7100 GCA_038520955.1 Bacteroidota bacterium
CGTAAAGCGGAAGGAAAGCAGGGCAACGACATAATGTATGTAGACGAGTTTGGTAATTTTACTACCACTCCCCCTGATCCAAAGAAGCGTACCAAAGTTAATGTGGAAGATATTTCTATCTCTGTTCCTACTAAAGAAAGCCTGGAAGATGAAGATGGTGCCAGAAGCGGAAGAGTGAAGTTTTTTAACACTGAGAAAGGATATGGTTTCATCGTAGATGACATCACCGGAGAAAGCTATTTTGCACACGCTAATAATCTCATAGACGAGATTAAAGAAAATGACAAAGTGATCTTCGAGCTTGGAAGCGGACCCAAAGGTCCTATAGCCTTAGATGTAAAACTAAAATAGAACTGACTCTATTTTGCTCCTTCCCACTTGAATTGCCTGACGAAGGCGATCCATGCCAGGAAGATAACAAGAGCAGATCCCCAGAAGGGAGAACTAATAGAGAATGAAACTGCAATCCCTCCCAATAGTGGAGGGATTATTTGTGACAGGGCTTGTACAGACTGCTGCATTCCCAATGTTTCTCCCTGTTCACTTCTGGAAGCCATATTAGAGATGAGGGCAGAAATGTTAGGAGTTGAGATTCCCTGACAAATGGCTATCAGTGGCACCAATACATATAAATGCCAGTTTACAGTAGCCAGCAGGTTGACCAGTAGTGCCAGAGGAAGCATAAAGAGAGACACATATAGCACCTTGTTAGGGGAATAGCGTTTAGAAATGGCACCTACCAATACACCCTGAGTCAACGCAATCACTATCCCGATGTATCCATAGAGGTAGCCAATATCTGCCGACCCATAGTCAAACTCTTTGATAAGGTATACTTGTACCATTTGAGTGAAAAAGGTAAAGCCGAATGTCTGTAGAAATACCACCAAAAAAATTGACCTCAGTGAGTCATGCCTGACAGCCTTTCCTAAATTGACAAAACCTGCGAAGGGACTAACTTCCAGTTCTGAATTTGGACTTTCGTTGGTTTCTTCAAATCGTAGCCACACCTGTATGAGGTTTAGTAATACCAGAATGGCACCTACTATGAAGGGGGTGGTATAGGTAAACCAGCTCACCAACTCAGGGTTACTTAGCACCCCTCCCAGCAAAGGCCCAAACACAAAGCCTATCCCAAAAGCTGCCCCTATCAAACCGAAGTTCTTGGCTTTCTCCTGTGGAGCACTTATATCAGCAACGGAAGAATAAAGAACAGCCAGATTTCCTGCAGCAAATCCCTGAACAGCTCGTCCGATAAACATGACTGTTAAGCTCCCCATATGGATCCCTAAGCCTACGGTACTGTATCCTACAAAACTGGTGATCAGACTGATCACCAATATGGGTTTTCGGCCATACTTATCTGAAAGAGAACCCAGGAGAGGAGAACCAAAAAACTGAAAGAGGGAAAAGGTTCCTATGATAAGCCCCAGAATGATGTTCCTACTTTCTTCCCCAAATTCAGGTCCCAGAATATCATTCTGTGAAATCAGGAGAGGACCCAGCACAGGGATGATGAGACTCAATCCCAATAGATCCAGCAGGGCAGTAATAAATACCAACCCTATAGGACTACGCTTTTCCTGCTGCTGTTCCTGGCCTTCTTCCGGCGTACTCATAAGTGGGGTAGTGGGTTCTGATTAAGGGAGTTACCTCCAAACGGCATTGCTACTTACATAACAATTTGCTCTCAACAAACTTTTGGGTAAAAAATACCCTTAAAAAGCAGCCACCGCATGATTATAGATGAGACGGGAAACATCTCCTATGACTTTCTTTCCTGCGGCATCATCTGTAAGTCCTCTGGAAAGTATGGTCAGCGCATAGGTATCTCCATTAGGAAGGTAAACTGCACCTGAGTCATGTCTTACGCCCGTTATCCAACCTGTTTTGTGGGCTACTACCACATCTTCAGGAAGCTGGGCAGGAATGAGGTCATTAAACTCCTGCTCCTTAAGTACGCTCAGCATTTCTTCGCTGGCTTCTTCTGATACTACCTTATGCTGTACCAGAGCCGCGAATATATTAGCCAGGTCTATAGCGGAGGTTTGATTGCTTAGCCCAGCCTCATATGCCTTGATGTCTTCTACTCCCCTCAGCACGATGATATTAGGCGCGCCCAGTTCTCGCATACGGAAGGTTACCCTGTCTGCATCTACCAGCTCTATGAGGATGTTCGTGGCCAGGTTACTGGAACGAGTGATCATCACATCTACCAGCTCTCTAATGGTGGCCTGTTTGCCTATCTGATCATACAGATGTTCATCACTATCTTCTCCTAATTCCATGCTGAAGAGACTGCTATCTACTATGCTCTCAAACTCATTTTTCACCAGAATAGAATCATCAAGAGAGAATTTGCCTTCATTAGCTTGCTCATACACTTCTATCATAACTGGCGTTTTCATGGTACTAGCAGCATGAAAAAGGTCATTCTCACGCATAAGCATTTGGTCTCCGGGACGAGAAAGGTTTATGTAGGCCAGGGCAAACTCCCCTTCTACAGAATCAAACTTTTCTTGAATGGCTTTTTCCAGTTTGGACAGAAGACGAGCTTGTTTATCTTGGCAGCCGGTTAGCAAGAGGGGCAACCACAAAAGGAGGAGGAGTATTTTTTTCATTACGGCAAAATAGAAAAAATCTGCTAATGGCCCGTACCCTTCAAGCAAGTCGTAACCCCTGGTTTTGGGTGCCGAGCATTTTCTTCACTCAGGGCCTTCCTTATACCATTGCCACCATCGTATCTGTGGTGATGTATAAACGCTTGGGGATTTCCAATGCGGATATAACCCTTTACACGGGCTGGCTCTTCTTACCCTGGGGACTGAGGGCCCTTTGGAGTCCCATTATAGAGTATTTTCATACCAAACGTTTCTGGATTACCTGGATGGAACTAGCCTTGGGAGTAGCTATGGCACTTGTCACATTTTCCATTCCTGTTCCCTACTTCTTCCAGCTGTCCCTGGCCTTCTTTTTTCTGGTGGGATTCTCTTCCTCCCTGCATGATATGTCGGTAGACAGCTTTTACATGCTGAGTCTTTCCATGAAGGAGCAAGCCTACTTTGCCGGGTTTAGGAATGTGTTCTACAGGATGGCAGTGATCTCTGCCCAGGGCTTGTTGGTCGTATTGGCTGGCGAACTGGAACAGTACTATGATGATATCCCCAAAGCATGGAGCCTATGCATGGGTATAGTAGCACTTATGTTTCTGGTGGCTTTTTGCTGGCATAGGATGGTTCTCCCTCAGCCGGAAATAGTGCATAAGCATGAACCTATCCGATCTCTATCCTGGGAGAAATTACTGGCTCCCTTTAAAACCTATTTTCAAAAAGATCAGATAGGACTGCTCATGGCCTTCTTGCTGTTTTACCGGGTAGGAGAGTCCCAGCTCATGAAAATGATTCCGCCATTTCTCCTGGATGATCCCTCTCTGGGAGGTATGGGTATGGATACCAGCGCTGTAGGCGTGAACTATGGAACGGTAGGATTACTGGCCATGGTGGCAGGAGGATTTCTGGGAGGCCAGATTATCAATAGGATCGGATTACGGAAATCTTTGTGGGTGATGTTTATTGCCATGAACCTGCCAAACCTTCCCTATGCCATCATTGCAAATATGCAGCCGGAACAGCTTATCTGGGTGAACCTGGTCATCTTTGTGGAGCAGTTTGGCTTTGGTGTGGCCTTCACCATCTTTCTCATGGTGCTCATAGTAACGGTAAAAGGAGCTTTCCAAACCTCCCACTTTGCCCTGTCTACCGGCTTTATGGTTCTGGGGATGATTATCCCCTCCATGCTTAGTGGATGGGTACAGGAACAGGTCGGCTATCAGTGGTTTTTTATATATGCCTTTCTTTGTGCGCTTCCTTGTATATGGATTACCTATAGAATGTCTTACCATCCAGATGTTGTTAAGGCAGGAGATGAATCTCCTTGAAGCAACTTAGCCAAAATTAATTGGGTCTATTCAGTAACCATTGTTGGGTTTCCTCAGTATTCCTTTCCGAAGCTAAACCTGCGCACATCATGTTCAAAAACTATTTATTAATCGCATTTAGAAATGCCTGGAGACATAAAGGATATGCCTTTATCAATTTATTTGGTCTTTCCATTGGCTTAGCCTGTAGTTTCATTATTCTTTTGTGGATAGAAGACGAGACCCGAGTCAATAGATTCCACGAGAATCAGGAGACCCTTTATCAGACGATGAGGCACGTACGTTTTTCGGACGGGCAGGTGTTTACCTGGGGTTCCGTTACTCAACCCATGTCTTTAGCGCTGGAGAAAGAATATCCTGAGATAGAACATGCAGAAATGCTTTCGTGGCCTAATGAGATGATTCTTAGAGAAGGAGATCAGGCATTCAGGCAACAAGGGCGCTATGCAGACAGTGCGTTTTTTGAGATTTTCTCTTACCCCTTCATCATCGGAGATCCTATCACAGCCCTGAATGATCCCTCCTCCATAGTCATTACAGAAAAATTAGCAGAGAAGTATTTTGGGCCAGATTGGCGTACTCAGGATATTCTCGGAAAGACTTTTACCGTTTCTGACATATTTGTCAACAATGAGGTCTTCGACTATAAACTTACTGGGGTATGTGAGAATGTTACCAAGCTGTCTACCCTGGAATTTGAGTTCGTCTTACCCACGGCCAACTTCTACAAGAAGAATGAATGGGTAGCTCACTGGGGAAACAGTGGGATGCAGATGTTTGTAAAAACAAAGGCTCCGCTGGAAGTGGAATCCTTTAATGAGAAGGTAGTCGACATTATTAATAAAAATCAGGAAGGGGCTAATGCTGAGGTATTCATGAAGCCTCTTTCGGATACCTACTTGTATGGTAGGTATGAGAATGGTGTACAGTCAGGAGGAAGAATAGAGTATTTGAGAATCTTTTTGATCGTAGCTATGTTCATTCTCCTCATAGCTAGCATCAACTTCATGAACCTGGCTACGGCCCGTTCTGGCCAAAGAGCTAGAGAGATTGGCGTGAGAAAAGCCGTAGGTGCAAACAAAGGGGCTTTATTCTCTCAATTTATGGGAGAATCCCTCATCATGAGTAGCATGGCCATGGTAGTAGCACTGGGATTGGTACATGCCATTCTGCCTTTCTTTAATGATCTGACGAACAAAGGGATCACTATCGATTATGGGCAACCTCAATATATATTGGGAATTCTGGGCATTACCTTATTCATGGGATTTATGTCAGGTTTGTATCCAGCCATCTTCCTTTCTTCCTTTGAAACCATACAGGTGTTGAAGGGAACCTTGAAGAGAAATCTTGGGGCGGCTAATCTCAGAAGAGTTTTGGTGGTCTTCCAGTTTTCATTGTCTATTCTCTTGATCATAGGAACCATTACGGTATTTAGACAAGTAGATTACATCCGCACTAAAAACCTGGGGCTGGACAGAGATAATCTGGTGTACTTTTCCTGGGAAGGGAAGATCATAGAGGGGTATGATAGATTTAAAAGAGAATTGAAGGCCAACCCTGCCATAGATAATGTGACCCTTTCCAGCCAGAATCCCCTTTCTGTAGGGAACAGCACCTCAGATCCTACCTGGGAAGGGAAAGATCCTGATGCGGATATACTCTTCAGCGTCATCAATACTGAGTATGATTTCATCTCCACCATGAAAATGGCCTTTAAGGAAGATACCTTAAATGGGGTAAATGGAATAGGGAGTAGGGATTTCTCTCGAGAATTCTCAACAGATTCTACCGCTTACATCATTAATGAGAGAAGTGCTCAGATAATGGGGATGAAAGACCCTATAGGGAAAACCATAGACATGTGGGAGCAAACAGGGCAGATAGTGGGGGTAGTGAAAGACTTCCATTTTTCTTCCTTCTACGAGACTATTGATCCTCTGATTATCCGTTTTGATCCGGAGAATACCTTTATGGTAGGGGTGAGATTAGCACCGGGAGCCACACAAGAGGGACTTGCCCACTTACAAGAGGTGTATAACCGCTTTAATCCTGAGTATCCTTTCAAGTATCATTTCCTGGATGATAGCTATGAAGAAATGTATGAAAGCGAAATACTGATTGGGAAGCTGGCCAATTACTTCACCATAGTAGCCATTATCATTTCTTGTCTGGGACTCTTTGGTCTTGCCTCATTTACTGCTGAGCAAAGAACGAAGGAACTGGGAATCCGAAAAGTCCTTGGTGCATCCGTTAGCAATCTGGTGATGCTGCTGACCAGAGATTTCACCTGGCTGGTCTTGATCGCCTTTGTGATTGCGGCTCCGGTAGCCTTTTACTTCCTGAATGAATGGCTAAGCAAGTTTGAGTTCCGCATTTCTATGGGACCGGGTGTATTTATAGGCGCGGCGGTACTTACCTTTTTGATTGCCTGGCTGACCATTAGTTATCAGTCTCTACGGGCGGCCACTGCTAACCCTGTAGAAAGCATACGAACAGAATAAGAAAATTCTCTTAGCAGAAGAGCCCTTCCGATTATCTGGAAGGGCTTTTCTGTTTTGGGGATACTGTCATTTGAGTAAGCTTGATGAAGGATTGCAAAAACGGTCGCTATAATAGCAGACTAACAGGAAATCTTAGTCTATCTGAAAAATTTACCATGCCTGAAATGTACGCAATGAAACCATTCAGGAATTAGTGAAAACCATTCATGAGTAAAAAGTCCAAAATATGTATTTTTTATCTGATTTGAGGTAGGGGGTGAAAGTGCTGAACTCGTTTGTCTGTGGTATGAAAGTAAACATGCAGCTAACATGAGTCAAATGTACCACAAAAACACCCTAGGAGTCAGCACATGCTAACACCACATCCTAAGATCACTGAGACCCTTGCTGGAAAAGAACCAACACATATTCGTAAACCTGAATACTCCTTCAGGTATAAGCCTGGCTTATGGATAGGAGTCTTCTTTTTGCTCTGCAATCTCAGTTTATTCGGAAAACCTATTGAACCTGATCTTGCTCCATGTACAGGACCTACTATTATCCTTCAGCCAACGGACTCAACGACAAGTTTGGGAGGAGGGGTTGCCTTTTATGCATCTGCGAGTGGAGTAGGTATGATAAGTTACCAATGGCAGGTTAAATCAGCCTCAGCTCCTGAA
>JBCBKZ010000266.1:0-7066 GCA_038520955.1 Bacteroidota bacterium
GCAAACTTCCTGGCCCAATTTTCAGTTTTTTCTCTAATGAAATCAAGTTGTATTTAGGAGGGAATCTTCTAATTTTGAAAACTTATCATTTTCGCAAGTATGCTGAAAACCCAGACGTTAGAATTTGGATATACAAATGGCCCTTCTTTTGAGTTCCCGGATATCCAATGTGAGAAGGGAGAACATGTACTGATCCTTGGAAAATCAGGCACGGGAAAAACGACCTTATTACACTTATTAGGTGGTTTGCTCAAAGCTCAGAAAGGTTCCATTCAGATAGGGGATACTGATCTCACCCAGCTCTCTACTAATAAACTGGACCAGTTTAGAGGAAAGCACATAGGGATTATCTTCCAAAAATCTCACTTTGTATCTGCATTGACGGTTAAGGATAACCTTAGACTGGCACAATACCTGGCTAATGAGTCTCAGGAAGTTGCCAGTATCCAGAATATTTTAGGAGAACTGGATTTAGATGGGAAACTTGACAAGAAGACCCATAAGCTGAGTATAGGAGAGCAACAAAGAGTGGCCATAGCCAGAGCGGTGCTGAACCAGCCAGATATTATCCTGGCAGATGAACCTACCTCCAGTTTGGATGATGAAAACTGTGAGGCGGTGATCCAGCTCCTGAAAAAACAGGCTTCAGCCGTATCTGCTAACCTTGTAATTGTTACTCACGATCAGCGTTTAAAGGATGTATTCTCCAAGCAAGTAGTCCTATGAATTTATTCTCACTAAGTTGGAAAAATCTGGCAGCTAAGCCGCTGTCCACTGCCTTGAGCTTAATCCTGCTCATGCTGGGAGTGAGCATCATTTCACTTCTGCTACTTCTGGATAAACAAGTTCAGAATACCTTTGATAAGAATGTACGAGGGATAGATATGGTAGTGGGAGCTAAGGGAAGTCCACTTCAGGTTATCCTGGCAAGTGTCTATCATATTGATGCACCTACTGGTAATATTCCTTTGAAAGAGGCTGAAACGCTTATTCAGAATCCTCTGGTAGAGACCGCCATCCCGCTTGCCTATGGGGATAATTATAGAGGTTACCGTATTCTAGGGACTGATACTTCTTATGTGAATCATTATGGAGGCGAGTTGGCTGAAGGGGCCCTTTGGGATAAAGATTTTGAAGTAACTATCGGGAGTCTAATTGCAAAGAGAGAAGGATTGAAAGTAGGAAGTACCTTTTTCAGTTCCCATGGGGTAAGTGGTAATATGGGGGATGTTCATGAAGATAATACCTACGTGGTAAAAGGAATTTTTAAACCTAGTGGGACAGTCTTAGATCAGTTGCTTCTCAGCACTATATCCAGCGTATGGAGTGCACATGAACATTCAGATGAAGAGGAAGATTCGGATAATGATCCGAACCAACCGGAAGAAGATGATGGTCATGATCATGAAGAAGGAGAAGGACACGAGCATGATGAAGACGAAGAAGAGCTGGAGATAACAGCCTTATTATTGAAATTCAGGAGCCCTCTGGGGAATGTTACTTTACCCAGGATCATAAATGAAAATACTTCCATGCAAGCAGCTCTTCCTGCGATAGAGGTAAATAGGTTGATAGGATTATTGGGGATAGGAATAGAGACTTTGAGAGCTTTGGCTATAGCCATCATCATTATTTCAGGAATTAGTGTTTTTATTTCTCTCTTCAACTCTTTGAAAGATAGAAAATATGAATTGGCGCTTATGCGGACCATGGGAGCTTCTCGTGGCAGATTATTTGTAATGATCATCATTGAAGGCCTTATGTTGGCTGTGATTGGATTCTTGTTAGGCTATGTATTGAGTAGAGTAGGGATGATGATTATGCAGAATTTCGTAGCAACCACCTATAGATATGAGTTCGCTTCGGTGGCATTTTTGCCTGAAGAATGGATTTTATTGGGGATCACTTTACTAATTGGCTTACTTGCGGCGATCATTCCTGCGTTTCAAGCGTATAAAACAGATATATCTGAAACATTAGCTGATGCTTAAAAAGTTCTTTACAGTATTTTTTGCTCTTGGACTATCTGTCTCTCTGCTTTCTCAGGAGAAAATCGACTGGGAAATATTGGCAGATGTTACCTATGAGTATGAATATGTAGAGGCCTTAAATATTTGGCACGGAACTCCGGATTTCGGGTCCAAAGTAAAAACCTATTCGAATAAGGAGATTTCTATCAGGGGATATGTTATTCCTCTTCAACTTAGCGGGGATCTATATATGCTATCAGCCTTTCCTTATCAATCCTGTTTTTTTTGTGGTGGGGCCGGACAGGAAACTGTCATGGAATTAAGGATGAAGTCAGATAAGTGGAAGCTAAAGACAGACGAGTTATTGACCTTTACAGGAATCCTTAGGTTAAACGACAAAGAGCTGGAAATGAGCTATATTTTGGAAGATGCCAAACCCCTTTTTAACAAGTAAATGATGAAATTTTTTTCATACCTGATTTTACTATTCCTGGGAGTTCTATGGGCTTGTGGGTCCAGTCCAGAAGCTTCTGCTGAGGTGGAGGTGGAAACATCCCCTATAGAAGCATCTCCTGTAGAAGTTGTGGAAGAAGAGTCTGGTTCAGGCGTATACGAAGTGGAAGAAATTGCTCTTCCTGAGCCGGAATCAGCGCCGTCTTCGCCCCCTAAGAGAAGAGAATCTACTCTTAAAGGAAAGGGCGTTATTACCTGGAAGACCCTGGAGGATGTAGAGTTTTCTGAGAAGTATTATGAGGAAGTGGATGGCTACTTTTGGGCTCCCACTTTCGGAGAATCTCTTTATGCACTTGAAGGGAAAAGACTAAAAATATCTGGTTATGTCATCCCCATAGATGAAGGGGTGTATGTCCTCTCTGCCAATACCTTCAGTGCATGTTTTTTCTGTGGACAGGCAGGACCTGAAACTATCCTGGAACTTCAACTAAAACCTGGTCATAAAAGATATATGACTGATGAGTGGGTAAGCTTTGAAGGAACCTTTCGGCTTAATGCAGATGATATCGATCATCTAAACTACATCTTTGAGGGCGCTGTTGAGATTGATGAGCTGGTGAGAAGTTTAGAGTAGGTTAACGACTACTGTCGTTTGTATTCCCACCCGCCAACTGATCAGCTTTTTCCACCAGGCGTTTAAACCTGCTTTTATTCTCGTACTTCCTTTTGATATAAGTAGGAAGATCGTTCGGACTAAATCCCATGTCCACAGCCAGTTTCAGGGAATCATAAAAATCTCCATTTTTATCCTGCTTTCCATAGAGAATAGCCAAGCTAGTATATACGCGTCGTTTGACGCTTTTGACATAGGATGTATTCCTTCTTCCTCTAAATTTAGTGACCACTTTATCGAAATCTGCTTTGGCTAGCTCATTTCTTCCCATGATCATCTGGTTAAATCCCCTGTAGATCAGCGCATCCTCATACAAGCCATTAGCGGAAGATACCATGTCAATGGCTTTAGTTAGTTCCACATTGGCGGTATCCAGCTTGGCAATATCATTTTCTTTTCTGCCTACATCACTCAGCATGGTTCCCAAATGGAAGTAGCTGTAAGGATATTTGGGACTCAATTCTATGGCTTTTCGGAAGTCTGCCTCGGCACTATCAAACTCATATACTATGTCTTTATAGAAGAAGCCTCTATCTGCATATACATATCCGTAAGAAGGATTTTTCTCTATGGAAAGACCAAAATATGTTCGGATGTTCTCCTCCCGACCTTCTTCATTAGTGAAAGGCCTGTGGTTTAGGTAAAGCTTCCCGATTTCATGGTAAACATAGGCATTGGCTTCTCCGTTAGTGAGCTCCAAGCCCTTCTTATAGTCTAGCATGGCGCTATCATAGGCTTTTAATTGATCCTGATATAGCCTGCCTCTATAGAAATACGCCTGATAATAATCCGGATCTGCTTTGATCGCCTGAGAATAGGCAACTTTGGCGCTATCATATCTCCCTTTTACCGTATATAGCTTGTAGGCATTCTCACTGGCTTTGCCATTATATTCGTGGAACATCAGGCCCTTCTGGAAAAAGAAGTCTGCATTCCGGCTTTCCCCATCTTGAAACACCACTTTTTGGAACCATTCTGCTGCTTCTGTGAACATATTGAGCCCCCTGTATACACTGGTCATTTTTAGTCGAAGGGGGTTATAATCATCACTTACCTGCTTAAAGTAGAGCAGAGAAGCCTTCTGGCTATTGATACGTTCCTGTTCGTTTTTCTGGCTGCCAGACCTTTCTTTCTCATTCCCTCTTGCCCAATACAGTATATCCTGCTCCTGAGAGAATAGGTTTTCCGGTAAGCCAGTTTTGAAGGCTTCCTCAATTTTATGCGTCAGAAAACTCTTTTCGTACAGATTCTTTTCCTTGTACTTATTGAAAGGATTGGCGGTATAGAGTTCCATGTTCAACTCTTTCTCACCAGATTGGGGTTGGACCAGATTGTATTGTCCCCAAATAACCATATCAGCTAACTTTTTTTCTCCAAGGATTTTGGCATCAGAAGCAGCTATATGTCCATCAAAGTCAGTTAGGGAAGCTGCATTAAATGACTGAACTTCCAATGCTAGCCTGGCGTTATTAGGAGAATTTTCAGCCAGGTTTTTCAGTTTTATTTCAACCTTCTCCTCAAACTTGTCCCATTCCTCCCCAAGTTGTTCGAAAGGGATGATCATCACTTTATAGACATCCTCTCCTTGTTTAAAAAAACTGGGGTCCTCTTCCAATGAGGCAATTTGTTCAGAGATGGAAACCTGAGGTTTTGTAGGATCAACTGGATCTTTCTTGTTGGGATTTTTTGAAAGCATATTCGGTAAGTAAATAGCTCCCAAAATGGCTAACACCACTGCCACTCCTAATGTAGCCAGGCTAACGGGCTTTTTCCAGAAGGGTTTTTCTTCCTGACCTTCTTTATTCTTATGAGAATTAGTCTCCTTAGGCTTGATCCTTCCTGTACTGATTTTCCATCCCAAGTCCTTTGGGTCTCCATAGAGTCCCCATGAAAGTGTGTCAGTTAATGCCTCTTCATCTTCCTTCCCTTCCCACTCAAGCGAGCGGGTGTTGGTCTGCATCTGTTTGTACTCATCAGATAGGGTAGGGTACTTTCTGGCCATCTCAAAGGAGTCCTGTATACTCCTTCCTCCTGCTATGCCTTTGTAGAACTCTATAGCAAACTGTGCTGCCTGCTCATCCTCTATAGGCCTTTCCGTAGCTATAACCGCGGGGATTCCAGCCTCTAAAAGGGACTGTACGATGGGCTTGGTTCCACATCCATTGAGAAAGACCAGTTTTAGGCTTTCAACAGGTTTGAGATAGGTGGTTAGGGTATCAGCCGTAACTATCTGCTCATGGTCCTCTTCTGAAATTAGACGGATCTGAGCCCCATCAGCATGCCCAGCAAAATGAATGATGGAAATTCTACTGCTATAGTAAGGATTTCGTAGTTCGTCAAAGAAGAATTCAGCAGAGGTACTTCCTTCCTGGAGAATCTCAACAGGATGATCCCTTTGGTCCCTAAGGATAGAGGTGATGGATTGACGCTCTTCCCTTAGGTTTTTGAGCCTCCTCTTTTCATTTAGGGTATTGGCGCATACAAGGAATATGACGGGTCTGTGCATCTCATTAGGCATGGCTGAACAAAAATTGTGAAGTCCGCGAAGGGGGAGGATTTAAGCTAAGGGGAATATATTGTTAGATCCTGCATATTTCTCTTACAGGTGCCTTTCAATATATGCAAAATATCACATATGCACTAATTCGGGGCTGTTTTTCAGGAGGTTAGGGAGTTTCTACTCAAGTAAAGGATGAGGTAGTAGGGTTTGGGTTTACGTTTACTTCTTTGTCTGTCGGCCATTTTTCGATTATGGATATAATCTCCTGAACGCCCTCACTTACAGCAGCTGGTCCAGGCTGTAGAATGATATCCGATTTTATTTCAAAGATGTAATCATTTTTGACGGCGGTTATCTGATCCCAATTCTTCCGATTCACTAATCGGTCTTTCTTGAATTTTTTCCCACACCAGGAAGCAATGATGATATCCGGATTTCGTCTGACTACTTCAGCCTGGTCGGCTATGATTCTGTCTTTAGCTAAGGAGGTAGTTTGAAATTCGCTGAATACATCTATTCCTCCTGCAAGTTCTATCAACTCACTCACCCAGCGTATACCAGAGATTAAAGGATCATACCATTCTTCAAAGTAGATTTTGGGTTTAACGGCTTTATGTTGGTTGGAGGCACAGTTTTTTGTAATGACGTCTTGAAATTGATTGACGAGAGAAATAGCTTCATTCTGCTTTCCCACAAGACTTCCCAGCTGGACGATCATCTTGTAGATCTCCTCTACACTTCTATAGTTACTTATCCAAACCGTAATCCCTTTGGCAATCAACTCCCTTGCGATTTCTGCTTGGATATCCGAAAAGCCAATTACCAGATCGGGTTGTAGGGCGAGAATTTGGTCGATGTTGGCAGAGGTGAATGCGGATACTTTAGGTTTTTCCTTTCGAGCTCTCTTAGGTCGGACCGTAAATCCTGTAATACCTACAATTCTATCTTCTTCCCCCAGTAAGTACAGTGTTTCCGTCGGCTCCTCAGTCAAGCAGACAATTCGCTTAGGGAAAAAATCTTCGTTTATGCTCATGAGGGTATTTCTAGTTTCCGTAAAGGTAGCTGCTAAAGCTATTTTTCTTGCCTTAGGTCGAATGTCTCGACCGAAAGATACCCGATATGCTTCCTCCAAAAAATAACCCAGCACTGAAGTACTGGGCTCAAGTTTTTTAAAACCGTCCCGTTAATCGAGGGCCTTAGAAACCTCTAATCTACTTCTGGTATGAAGGTATGGAGAAATAAGTTTCTTTACTTGAACTGCTAACGGTTTTCCACTGTGGAGGTATTCGACCGCGGGCGGAGGCTTAGTATTTCAGTTTCCTTTTTAGATCAACTCCTAACTTTTCATCATCGAGATATTTGAGTTTAGATGGATTTTGACTCCATTAAGTTTTCCTTGATCTAAAAAGGAAACTGAAATACTAAGCCTCCGCCCGCGGTCGAATACCTCCACAGTGGAAAACCGTTAGC
>JBCBKZ010000267.1:0-7056 GCA_038520955.1 Bacteroidota bacterium
TCAATTCACCTTGAACCTATCTCTCAAGGGTTTCCAATTCTCCTACTTTCAATTCTCCAGAATGTGTGTGTTGAACACTAACCTCTTTACTATTATGAAAGTAAATTATTTCTCCTTACTAGCATTAATCCTACTCCTTTTCGCCATAGGCTGTGAAGAGGATGGAGACGTTATTCCTCAGGATCCGGCAGATCAAACAGCCGAAGAAAGTATTGATACCTTGATCACTCCAGACGGAGTCAAGTTTGTTAGAACTCCAGAAGAACGCTTTGAGAACCTTCCTGACTGGCCCTACTCATACCAATATGTGGAAATAGACGGATTACGTCAGGCCTACGTTGAGGCAGGTCCAGAGGACGGGGAAGTGGTACTACTCCTACACGGTCAACCTAGCTGGTCTTACCTCTATCGAGACATGATTCCCGTACTTGCTGACTCAGGATATCGTGTTATCGCAATGGACCATCTGGGCTTTGGCCGTTCAGATAAACCAGTAGATATTGCTGATTATAGCTATCTAGGTCATTATGATCGTATTACTCGTTTCATTGAGGCATTAAACCTGAGTAACATTAACCTGTTTGGCCAGGATTGGGGGGCAGTAATAGGTCTTCGGGTCGTAGGTCTGAATCCTGACTGGTTCAAAACTGTAACCATTGGAAACGGATTCTTCCCTAATGTACCAGATGGACAGCTTGTTTATCCCATCGTTGAAAATCCTAATGAAATTGAGGACATCCCAAGTCTTTTTACCCGATATACCCCTCAACAGGTACCTTACTTTGATAACTGCACACGTTTGATAGAGGAGTTTGACTTTGCAGAATGGATGGTCTACACCATGAAGGCACGTGATTTTACAGCTTCTGAAGTGCTAGAAGGATGGACGTGGTTTGATCTTCCTACAGAAGTGGAAGATGCTTACAATGCTCCGTTCCCAAGTCGGGAATATATGGCAGGTGCAAGAGTGTTTCCCTCTTTACTTAACGAAGTACCAGGGCAAACCCAGGAAGCCTGGTTTGGGTTAGCCAACTTTCAAAAACCTTTTCTTACCATTTGGGGGGCAAATGATCCGCTAGATCTAGGAGATTGTGAACTACAACAAATCCTAATCGACAATATACCTGGGGCTGCAGGGCAGCCACATCATCGTTTTCCAGATGCCAGCCATTATCTTCAAAGTGATAAAGGAGAAGAGATTGCTCAGCGATTACTTGAGTTTTATGCGCCGGAACCAGAGAAAGTAAGATCTTCCTTTGAGATTTTTGAGATAGTCTCTCTAAATGAGATTGTAACCTGGGTAAACATCGAGGATATGACTGAAGAAGAATTCGATAGTCTGGAATTACCTTCAGGTTGGTCCAAGAATACCCCGCGTGATGGAGCTTCTGACGTTGCACGCTTTACCCGCTCTCCCAATGCAGAAGCTGATGGCGAATTTAGGGATGAAATGCTGTTTGGGCATATGTGGAGACATAATGCAACAGTGGTACAAACAGGGGTCGAACTTCCTGAAGCTGAAGGCTTATTGACAGGAACGCTTGTGGCTAAATTTCATGAGGTTACTTTCTATGCTGGCAGAACTCTTGCGATACTTACTTCACCGGAAGGAAAAGAGCATATTATTGTCGCACAGGATCCTATCCTAAAAAATGATCCTCCTACTATTCCAAGTTCATGGACACTTTCTGAAAAAGTACTCACTGAGGATTTGACCATTTTATTACCAAATCCAACACTCAATATCCGAACTGATAACCTGGACACCTATCAGGGTCCTATTGATTTTTAAGATTGTGAAATAAGTCAGACTAATTTATCACTACTTAATTAAGCTTCTCCGAAAACTAAAATCCTGAGACCTAATCATCATAGTTTTCGGAGAAGCTCTTCACCCTAAGCAGAAGCGGTTCCGGGAAATATTTTATAAAAATGGGACCCTTAATCCAACTCCTCCACTATATCACAAAACTGAAACTCGATGGAATCCAGCTTGATTTGGGTTAGTTGATCACTTGAACAAATGGCCAGCAGGCTCTTCTGCACCTTATCATGATCAACACGAATAAACCTGGTAGGAACTCTTATGGAGCCGTAGTCCATGACATGATTGACCCTCTCATCAGGGATAAATCCGAAATTCAACCAGAAGGGCTCAAACCGCATGGGCGTAAGCCCAAGAATGGTATGGATATGAAAATGATAGGCTCTTGAAAGTCCATATACCAGTGAAAGATTCACAATCTCATCAAAGGGATAGGCAAATTGCTCAAGGAAGGGATTCTTCCATAAGGCACACATTTCTACGTATATCCCTTCTATGGAGAAAAGCTCTTCAAGCCTATCTGGAAGGACAGGCTCATGCTTAAGTCCTTGTAGAAGGGATGTGTCAGAAATGAGCTTTGGCGACTTCGTTATTTCCAGCCTGTGACTACAAATAACCTGATTCGCCTCTTCATCAATGGCACAGACACAGATTCTATTTGCTTGGTGAATCCAATCCCCTGAAGCTGTATAATACTCAGTTTTGTAATGTTTGAGTATCTCACTGTGGAGATCATTCAGTCTTCTGGCCATGGGAAGATCCTGGGAAGACTTAAAGGTGTAGATGGTTATTTTTCTTTTCATAATACCCCCCTTATCTAATACCACTAAAAAATAAATCCTCTCAGCATGTTATACTGAGAGGATTCCATCAGGTTACAAAAAAGTACCTACCTATATATTCTTCCGCCGCCGCCTTTCTTCTTTTTGTTACCATCCTGGGCTCTTCTTTCTCTACGGGAAAGCTTACGTTCAGGGGCGTTATTATTCATCAAGGCGCGCTCACGCTGCATATTCTTTTTCTTCTCCTCATCAGCGGCACCATGCTTGGCATTCATACGGCTGAAATCATCACGCTTGGTTTCCACCTTTTGGTTTTGGTTCCGCTCCTCCACGTGAAGATCCGCCTTGAATAGTAGAGAAAGTACCTGCTGATTAATATCATTCAGGGCCTGCTGGAATAGCTGGAATGATTCGAACTTATACACCAACAATGGGTCTTTCTGCTCGAATACCGCATTCTGTACAGACCTACGCAGATCATCCATTTCTCTCAGGTGGTTCTTCCACTTGTCATCTATGATGGCCAGCGTACTTACCTTCTCCAGTTCATCTATCACGGCCTGCCCTTCTGTCCTCAGGGCCTCCTCTGCATTGACGATGATACGTAGCTGCTTGGATCCATCAGAGAATGGAATGATGATGCGCTCTATCTGAGGATTCTGTTTACGAATGTTTCCGATTCCTCTTGCCAAGGTAGAAGCCAGGTTTTCTGACTTACGCTTATAATAAGCCTTAGCTGCATCATATATGATCTGAGTGATTTCCGTTTCATCCAGGTCGTTTAGGTCTTTCTCCGTGATCTTGGGATCTACGGAAAGCTGCCTGATACACTCCAGCCTCATCCCTTCTGCATCAGGAATATCGAAGTAGCGTTCCATGATGGCCTGACAAAGGTCAAAGAGCATATTGTCCAGGTCCACCTTAATACGGTCTCCATATAGGGCATTCCTTCTTCTACGGTAGATCACCTCACGCTGGGAGTTCATCACATCATCATACTCCAGCAGACGCTTACGCATGGCGAAGTTATTTTCTTCCACCTTCTTCTGGGCATTGGTGATAGACTTGGAGATCATGGAGTGCTGGATCACCTCTCCCTCCTTCAGTCCCATACGGTCCATTACCTTAGCAATACGCTCAGAACCGAATAGACGCATGAGTTCATCATCCAGGGCTACGTAGAACTGAGATACTCCAGGGTCTCCCTGACGTCCTGCACGACCTCTTAGCTGACGGTCAATTCTTCTGGACTCGTGCCTTTCCGTACCTATGATGGCCAGACCGCCGGATTCTTTCACGCCTGGGCCTAACTTGATGTCTGTACCCCTACCCGCCATATTGGTGGCTATGGTTACAGCACCTGGAAGACCAGCCTCTGTAACTACCTCTGCCTCGCGCTGATGCTGCTTGGCGTTTAGTACATTGTGTTCAATCCTTCTCCCTCTCAGCATACGGCTTAGCGTCTCAGATACTTCTACTGAGGTAGTACCTACCAGTACAGGCTGTCCTTTCTCACGGAACTCTTGTATCTGTTCTATGACCGCATTGTATTTCTCACGTCTGGTCTTATAGATAAGGTCTTCCTTGTCATCACGCTGAATAGGGACATTTGTAGGAATGACCACTACATCCAGTTTGTAGATTTCGAAAAATTCCGATTCCTCCGTTTCGGCTGTACCCGTCATCCCTGACAGCTTATGGTACATTCTGAAATAGTTCTGGAGGGTAACTGTTGCGAAAGTCTGGGTAGCTTTCTCAATCTTCACATTCTCCTTTGCCTCTATGGCCTGGTGTAATCCGTCTGAATACCTACGTCCCGGTAGTACACGACCTGTCTGCTCATCCACAATCTGCACCTTCCCTTCTGCCACGATGTATTCTACATCTCTTTCAAAGAGGGTATAGGCTTTTAGTAGCTGATTGATAGAGTGAAGACGTTCAGCTTTCTCTGCATAATCCTGTGCTACCACATCCTTACGCTTAATTCTCTCATCATCATCAAGGCTATCATTCCCTTCTATTTCTGAGAATAAAGCTGCGATATCCGGCAGTACGAACAGGTCTGGATCTTCTCCTCCGCGGGCGATCATCTCACGCCCTTTATCTGTCATCTCTATCTGGTTATTACGCTCATCTATGGTGAAGTAGAGCGGGTCAGTAGCTATATGCATGTTCTTGGAGTTATCCTGCATATAGAACCCCTCTGTCTTATTCAGAATGGCCTTCATTCCGGTTTCACCCAGGTATTTGATCAGGGCACCATTCTTAGGTAGTCCCTTGAAAGCACGGAAAAGGGCCAGTCCTCCATTCTCATTATCTTCAGATGCTATCATTTTCTTAGCATCATTCAGGTACTGAGTAACCAGCTTACGTTGCTCCCTAACGAGTCTATCTACTCTGGGCTTAAGTTCATTGAACTCGTGCTTATCTCCCTGGGGTACGGGACCAGAAATGATCAGAGGCGTTCTGGCCTCATCAATCAGTACTGAATCAATCTCATCTATGATGGAATAATGATGCTCACGCTGAACCAGGTGCTCAGGGTGAGTAGTCATATTATCACGTAAGTAGTCGAAGCCGTACTCATTATTAGTACCGTAGACAATGTCTGCTTTATAGGCTTCCCTTCTGGTCTCAGAATTAGGGTCATGCCGATCTATACAGTCCACTGTCATTCCGTGGAATCGGAAGAGAGGTGCATTCCACTCCTGGTCCCTACGGGCCAGGTAGTTGTTTACTGTTACCAGGTGAACGCCTAAGCCTGGAAGGGCATTCAGGTAGATAGGCAGCGTAGCTACAAGGGTTTTACCTTCCCCTGTCTGCATCTCCGCGATTTTACCTTGGTGGAGGGTAATCCCTCCCATAAGCTGCACATCATAGTGGACCATTTTCCACTCTATCTCCGCTCCAGCTGCCGTCCATTTGTTTTTCCAAATGGCGGTATCTCCTTCTATGCTGACATAATCATGCTTTTCATTTGCCAACTTACGGTCCATGTCGTTGGCCGTAACACGAAGCTCTTTATTCTCTGTCAGTCTGCGGGCAGTTTCTTTTACTACTGCAAAAGCCTCAGGGAGAATCTCCATGAGTACTTCCTCCAGGGCTTCGTTTTTTTCTGTTTTGAGTGTATCAATATCCTGATAGAGGCCTTCTTTCAGATTCACATCTTCAATGGTGGCAGCTTCAGCTTTCTTGTCCTCAATGGCCTGATTAATTTCAGAGAGATAGTCTTGTATACGTGCTTTAAATTCCGCTGTCTTCCCTCTCAACTCATCATCTGTCAGTCCGTGAAGGGAAGCATACTCCTCATTGATTTGTTGTACCAACGGCTCCAGCCCCTTCACATCTTTCTCCTTCTTGGAAGGCAATAAATTCTTAATAAAACCTAACATATTGTTCTAAAGGTTACCTATACTCGGGTCAGTCGATGTTATCTTATACTATTATAAACGATCAAAGTTAATCAAAAGGAGATATTTTTACAGGATAAATCCTCCTGAGAATCTGACTATTGCACAGACTTAAGGTTTGAGACCCAGCTTTGTAGATGCCCAAGGAGGGTCGCATGTATAGGCCCGTTACTTACGAGGATCTGTTTTCCGAAGAAATAATTGGGTCCCCCTTCCATGTCTGTCACTTTTCCTCCAGCTTCCTGAACGAGCAAGGAAGCTGCTGCCACATCCCATGGTTTTAAGCCAAATTCAAAGTAGCCATCCAGTCTCCCACAGGCTACATAAGCCATTTCCAAAGCTGCACTCCCTAGTCTTCTCACCCCATGGCTTTCTCCAATGATATTCGCCAACATTTGTGCATACACTTCCTTTCCGGGAACATCTATACCCGGAAAGCGGGTAGACAATAAAGCTTCCTTTAGATCTACCTTAGGGCTTACCTGAATTTTCTCCCCATTTAAGAAGGCGCCTTCTCCCTTCTTGGCCACAAAAAGTTCGTCTGATGCAGGATGATATATATAGCCTCTCACCATTTCTGATTTATAAGTGAGGCCCAGACTGATGCAGAAAATGGGAAGACCATGCGTAAAATTGGTAGTACCATCTACAGGATCTATGACCCAAATGAAATCCCTTTGGGTATTCTCATTGGCACTTTCTTCAGTAATGAAGCCGGAATTGGGAATTACTTCCTTGCAGGATTTCTTGAGAATATCTTCAGCCGTAACATCTACATATGAGAATAAATCATTCTCGCCCTTGTACTCAATTCTCCCGAAATCAAAATGCTTAAACTCGTTCAACACAAAGGCTCCCGTTTTGCGGAGAAGTTGAGGAAGAACAGCATCTACCTGTTGCAGGTCAGCAATTTCACCCATGACGATGGTTTATGTTAGCTAATTGTATTCTGTAGCGGTGCATTTCTATGATAACGAAATAATGATCCACATAGATTGATCATCCTCCATTATCTGGATTCTCTCTTCAAAATTCTTCC
>JBCBKZ010000268.1:0-7032 GCA_038520955.1 Bacteroidota bacterium
AAGTGTTAGGAAATTACTTTTTCCTTAATCGCTCGGTAACAATTCATATGCATGTTTCGTAATTTGTGCTTAAACCGGATTAACCTCTTATAATACATGAAATCTTTTCTTCCCTTGATTCTGTGGTGTTTTTCTTTAGGTATTGTTTTTCAAGCCACAGCTCAGATTTCTCCCTATGAAAGTCACTTAGCCATCTACCGGGATGCCGAAGAGTTATATGAAAAAAAGCTCTATGCGGCTGCCCAACGGAAATTGGGAGAGTTTCTGGAGAATGAAAAAAACCTGCGTGGAGAGGATTTTAATGACCTCCATGTAAATGCCAGGTATATGCAGGCAGTCAGCCAGTATCATTTAGAACAAAGTGATGCCGCTCTCAGCCTTACCCAGTTTGCTGAAGAATTCCCTGAGAATACCAAGGCCATGATGGCTTACTATTATCTGGGAAATCACTACTTCGATAATGGTCGCTACGCGGAAGCCATAGATCCCTTTTTCATGTGTTATAGTAGTTCTTCTATAGCCAGGGATAAGAATGCTGAAGTTATTTTTAAACTGGGCTATTGCTATTTCCATGAGGAGAATAACCCCAGAGCAGATAGGATACAGGCAAACCGCTTCCTGGAACTGGCTGCTAATGTGAACGGGAGCCCCTATCAGGAAGATGCTCAGTACTACAGAGCCATTCTCCTGTATAATAATCAAGACTATTCAAGGGCATATGAAGCCTTAAAAGCCTTGGATAATTCTTCCAAGTATGGAGGAGAGATGAAAGTCTATCTGTCCCACACCCTCTTGAAACTTAGGAGATATGATGAGCTATATCAGTTAGCCAATAATCTCAGCCTAAATCCGGAAGAGGCCAGAAAGAATGCTGAGGTATTTGCCATCGTGGCTAATGCCAGTTATGAGGAGAATGATTTCGCTAATGCAGTTCAGTACTTTGATAGATATGCTGCAACGCGTAGGCCTATGACACGTGTGAGCAACTTTAGATATGCTTATTCTCTCTACCAGCTTCAAAAGTATAGAGAAGCTATCCCCGTCTACCAAAAGGTCCTTAGACCTGCAGACTCTCTGGCGCAGGTAGCCTCCTATTACCTGGGATTCAGTTACCTGAAAAATGGAGATCCTGAGAGTGCCAAGTTTGCCTTTAACCAGGCGGCTAACTCTAATCAGATAGATAATGATCCTGAATTTGCCATGGATGCCTTATATCAGTATGGCAAAGTGTGTTTTGAGACTCAGGATTATGATGAGGCCTACGGTGCCTTCAGTAAATTGGTAGATGGCGTAACCTATCCCAGATTCAACAAGGTGAATGAGGTAAAGCAGTTAATTGGAGAACTCTTTGTGTACTCCAAAAACTACGAGGAAGCCATACAGTATTTCGAAAGTACTTCTCTCCAAAACCCTGCTGCCAAAATAGCTTACCAGTCTGCTTGTTACTATTACGGGCTGGAACTGTATAAGCAGAAAAACTATAACCTCACCACCACCTACTTTAGCAAGGCCCAAAGAGTAAATGCAGATAGAGATATCAGCCTATCCTCCATGTACTGGGATGCTGAATCCAGGTTCAGAGCAGAAAATTATGCCTCAGCCAGAAACGCCTATTCAGCTTACCTGAATGCAAATGGTGCAAGGAATAATCTGTTTTATCAGTACGGGAATTATGGAATTGCCTGGGCATACTTCAAGGAGAAAAACTACAATCAGGCATATACCTATTTCACCCGTTTTGCTGATGGAAGAACAGCCCAGACGCCTAAAAGACCTGTAGTAGATGCGTACCTGCGTGCTGGAGACAGTAAGTTTCTCCTAAAGCAGTATCAGCAAGCTGATGCACTCTACCGAAAGGTAGCTCAGGCTAACCTGGGTTTTCAGGATTTTGCCTTCTATCAGTGGGGAGAAAGTTTATACCGCCAGCGTAGCTATGAACGCTCCGTAAGCACCTTTGGTCAGATAGTAGAGAAATACAAGAAGTCGGAACTCAGAGATAATGCCCTGGATAGGATTTCTGAAATCTACGGAAACTGGATTAAGGACTTCAACAGATCTGCCTACTATGCGAATATTCTGGTAAATGATTATCCAAGGAGTCCCTTGGCAGCAGATGCTTACAATAGACTGGCTTACGCCGCCTATAATACCGGAAAACAAAGTCAGGCAGTAAATTACTACAAGAAAGTCCTTTCTGACTTTCCTACCGATAAGAAAAACAGTCAGGCCGCTCTGGATAACCTGGCCACCCTTCTGCCACCGGCAGAGTTTGACCGCATCCTGAGGGATTACAGGAGAAACAATCCTAATACAGATGCTAACCTGACAGAACTCATCTTTAACACAGGGCTGGACAGATTCTTTGCTGAGAACTATGAGTCCGCTATTTCTCAGTTCTCCACCTACATCAGAGATGCTAGAAATGGGCCACACTATTATGAGGCCCTGTTGTACAGAGCACGTTCCTATAAGCAAATAGGAGATACTCGTAGGGCGCTGACGGATTATAGTGAGATCTATAATGCACCTGTAAACAATGAGTTTACCTACAATTCCTTATTGGAGGCGGGGCAACTATACTTTGACTTGAGAGATTACCAGAGAAGCCTTGAGGTATATGAGACCCTGGATAGGGTAGCCCAAAACCTGCAGAATAAAGTTCAGGCTAAATTCGGAATGGCAGATGCCTTCCTGGCCCTGAAAAACTATGCGCAGGCTAAACGCACTCTTCAGGAGATATCTGGAAATCCTGAAGTGGCAGAAAGCTCAAGGACCAGAGCCAAATTTATGACAGGTCAGGCAGAGTATGAGACGGGAAGTTTAACCGCTGCCTTCTCCATCTTTCAGGCCATAGAAAGAGAATTTAATGATGAATACGCGGCCAGAAGCCAATACATGATTACGAGGATTTATTTCGATAGAGGGGCTTTTGATGACGCTTATAATGCAGGGGTATACATGAAGAATAACTATCCCTCATTTAATTACTGGAAAGCCAGAACATATCTGGTAGTAGCTGAAGCTAACTATGAACTGGGAGAAGTTTTCCAGGCTAAGGGTACGCTTCAAAGTTTGGTAGATCAGACTCGGGACAGATATCCGGACATCTTTGAAGCCGCCAGTAAAAGACTGGCAGAGATAGAGGAAGAAGAGAGACGTAATGAGGCTAGACTTAATTCCGGTAATTAATTATTCATCACCCTTATCAGCAGAAATTATGCGTGTTAAAAGATATATAGTGGCAGGTGTGGTAATGGCAGCTTTGGTAATGCCTTCCATGCTTATGTCCCAAAATAACCCTCTAACAGGTAAAGACTCTCTCGTCCTGGAGAATGAAAGAATCCAGGATGTGATAGAGAGTGAAAAACCTCCTATGCGCCCGCCGGCCCAGCAGTACAAAAGACCGGGTTCAGATCAGGTAGATTTCAACGCTAAGCAGTACTACATAGAAACAGACTATCGGCCAGATAACCTTCAACCTGTACCACCAGAGACATCAGTGGCTGACGAAGTCTACAATGGAATGATCAGACTGGGGATGGGTAGATTTACCACCCCACTGATAGAAGCAGTGTATGATAATCGATCTGGAATAGAAGATGTGGGACTAGGCTTTGAGTTTTTGCATCATTCTGCTCATAATGATCGACTACAATTCAGGGAGTTTAGAAAGAATTATGGGACTATCGCAGGTTCCTTTCTAACAGGTGATAGTAAGCTGTACGGAAGAATGCACTTATATTATACCCGTTACTTCAACTATGCAGATACACTTCCCAGAGCTACAGAAGGACAGTTAGAGGAAGAAATTAAAATGAGGTTTACTCGTTTTGAGACCCTTGTGGGGATTACTTCCCTGCAGAATACTGACAATCCCTTAAGGTATGATGTAAGTACCCGAGTGCGTTACTATGATGGGCTTAGAGATAACCTTGAGTTCAACTTCACGGTTAATCCTAAAGGCTCTTATCAGTTCACTGATGAGTTCTCTATCAGAGCCAATGCTGAATGGACCTTTACTAACGGAAGGTTAGGAGGAGATGGACATAGCAGAAATTTCCTGGACTTTACGCCTACCATACACTTTCAGAATGATCTGTTAGAAGTAAAAGGTGGATTTAGGTTCAACGCATTTGGTACTGGGCAGGAAGCTGTAACAGAAGGAAGTAATCAGATAGCCCCCATAGCTGAAGTAAAATTTGGGCTGGTACCGGAAGAACTCATCATAGTAGCGGGAGTAACAGGAGGCATGCAAAACCATCTGTACTATGATATGATCATGGAAAATCCTTATCTGGACAGGAATATTGTGATACAGTCCACTCAGGAGAAGTTGAATATCTATGGAGGGATTCAGGGAAATATTTCTCAGCAGTTTGATTATTCAGGGCGGATTTATTTTAAAAGAGTAGAGAATCCGCTGGTTTATACTGTGCCATCTGATGGTGCTTACTACTCCGTGGCCTATGATTCACTGATGGAAGTAGTAGGTGCTCATGTGGAGGCTAATTACGACCTGGATAATGATTTAAGGATAGGAGCAGCTCTTACCTGGAATAGCTATTCTCTTTCTCAGTTAGAGAAGTTTTTCCATGCTACCCCCATCAGACTGGATGCTTATGCTACCTATGTGATGAATGATCAACTTACTCTTCAGGGAAGGATGAACTTCTATGGGTCTACTCCTGTGGCGTTAGACGGCTCAGGTGATATTCTACGTAGAAATGCTTTTGTTAATGTCGGATTTTCTGCTGATTATAGAATTGTAGAGCGGTTTTCTGTATATTTGCGCCTTAATAATTTATTGGGAACAGAATTTCAAAGGTGGCTCAATTATCCTGAAAGGCCTTTGGATGTGAGCGGAGGGATTACATTTATTTTCTAGATTTTTGAATTTTTTTAATACTAAAACCGTTATATATAAAGTTTGCAAAAGAAGTTTTTTCAAGGGAATAGAAGAAGACTGGAACTGTAGAGATGAATAAGAATATAGAGATATATCTACATAATGCATTTCGGGAACTCGAGGCATTTGCCATCCCGGATGTAGGGACCTTCCGGAAAGTATACCGGGCGGCCGAATACGAGGTGCATGCCGGCACGGTGAAGCCCCCCGTAGTGGATATTGAATTCTCTCAGGAAGTCAGTCATCGTCTATTACTCACCCACTATTTGATCAATAATGTTCACTTGTCCCAAAGGGAGGCAGACAGAATAGTTAAGCATATTAGCCTGACTGTCAGTGCTTCTATTAATGAAACAGGCAAGTATGAAATTAATCAGGTAGGATCCTTACTTAAGGACCCTGAAGGTCAGATTTATTTTAGGTCTGTAGACAGAAGAAATAATCTGTTCTCTGCAGATTTTTATGGTTTGCAACCCCTATATCTAGAATCCACGCCTAACGAACAGCCCCAGGAAGAAGATCCTCACGCAAACACTATGAATGACCAACCCATTCAGGAACCAAAGCCTTCTGGGCAGCGGCTGAATTTTTTGTCCCTTACGCTCATCGCCAGTTTTTTTGTACTAGTAGCTCTTGTATATGTTAGTGATCCGGTCCCTACACTTGTAAGTGGTGAGAATTTCTCACAATCACCTGAAGAATTGATTGCCCAATCTTCTCCAAGTGTAATTTCTGATGATAAAACTAATCAGGAAGACCTTAGCACGGAGTTTCGTGGGATTACGGAACCTGCAGGTAGTGATGCCCAGCAGTTAGAAAATGTAGGATTAGCTACTCCTGCTGCTCCAGAGGAAAAAGTACAAGCACCTGTCAGAAAATCTACTCCCGTAACCAGAGAGATGCTGGCAGAGAATACTCCATCTACCACCTTTGAAGAGGAAAGAGTTACTGTAACTGAAAATGAAGGGGTGTATAGAGGAGGAATGGATGAAAGAAGTGTCATGAGAAGTATAGATGAATCTTCTCTATCTAATACAAATACTTCACTTTCTGACCTTGATAGTCTCTCCCTCGGAGAAAGTAGGGGAGTAGATAATATGGTTGAGAAAAGCATACCAGTTATCAAATACTATCACCTGATAGCAGGAAGTTTTGGAACGCAGGGAGCAGCTATTGACTTCGCCAAGTCTCTGGAGAAGGAAGGATATAGCCCTATTGTACTCTACCCAAAGGTAAATAACTCCTCCAATTACCGCGTTTCCATTTATCGCTCCGCCTCCATAGATCAGGTAAAAACCTACAATTCCAAGCTGAAAAAATTAGGAAAGCAGACCGGCTGGATTTACGAACAACTGGAAGAACGCTAGGCTGGAATATTTAAATTTATACTGAAAATGACTGATTTATATAACATATTAATCAGAATTCAGTATAATTGGGTAGGTCAAAATAGCCTTAATTAACCTATGACCATGCTTAAGCATATCATATATTCCCTAACACTCACCTTTACACTCCTGTTTTTTTCCCAGAATTACGTAAAGGCTACTGATACTTCCCCGCAGGAAGAAGTAGCGCCTCCCATCTATCATTTGATAGTAGGAAGCTTCAACTCTTTCGAGCGTGCCAGTACCCTGGCTACCAACCTAAAAGGCTTCGGCTATACTGCTGAGATCCTTTCTCCTGGACAGGGAAGTAAAAAATATAGAGTTTCTATCTATAAGAATGCAGCTCAGGCAGAAGTCCAAAGATTTGCCAGACTGGCTCAGACTCGTTTTGAAGAACGACTCTGGATCTACGAGGTAGGAAACAGTATTATTACCCGAGGTGGTACAATCCCGACGAATCCACAGCCCACTAATCCTTTGGTGCAGGTACCAGCAGCTGCTAGTCCCATCCATTACCTGATTATGGGAAGCTATGATAACTATGAAAGTGCCTGGGAATCTCAAATGGCCCTAAGCGATAGGGGATTTGAAGCAGGTATCCTTCAACCGGAGAATGCCTTTGGACATTTTAGGGTTTACGTATTCTATTCTCAGAACAGAAAAGAAACGGAAGGCTACTCGACTATGTTGAAGAGAGGAGGCAAAGAAGGAGGTTGGATACACACTACCTATAATGGG
>JBCBKZ010000269.1:0-7018 GCA_038520955.1 Bacteroidota bacterium
CATGTTCACTGAGATAAACGATCCTATCATGATCAAATGCTGTTCTTTAGTTAAAGCAGACTTACGATAAGTAAAACCGCTATGAACCGAACCAAACTGAAATTATCAATACACATCCTCACTTTTCTTTTTATAGGAAGTTGGGGATTCTCAGAAGCACAAGCCCAATCTGAGATACTAGAGACTTATGTGACTGAAGGATTAGAACATAACCTGAGCCTTCAGGAAAGATCCCTTAACTATGCCCAAAGCGTTTCTGCTTTGCAGGAGGCCAAGGGGCTCTTCCTCCCACATCTGTCCTTTCAGGCGTCCTATACCCTAGCCGGTGGAGGTAGAGCTATACAATTTCCAGTAGGAGACTTGTTCAATCCGGTTTATGCCAGCCTGAATCAGATTACGGGAGAAAATGCTTTTCCTACAGACCTGGAAAATGTCAATGAGCAGTTTCTGCCTGACAACTTTCACGAAACCAAGTTCAGACTGATTCAGCCCATTTTTGATAGTGATATCTACTTTAACTACAAGGCGAGACAAGACCTCATATCCGTAGAAGATGCAAGAAGAAAAGCGTATGAGCAGGAACTGGGAAGGGATATCAGAATAGCCTATTTCCAATACCTGCAAACGGAATCTGCTCTGGCTGTTTATGAATCTGCCAAAGAGTTACTGGAAGAAATTCTCAGGGTAAACAAACGCCTTCACGAGAATAACAAAGTAACCTATGATGCGATTTACAGTGCAGAATTTGAGTTGTCCAAGATGGATAGGGATATCATTACTGCCCTCAGGGACATTCAAGTATCAAGGTCCTACTTCAACTTCCTTCTGAACAGGGACCTGGATATGCCCATCAAGATAGACTCAGCCCTACAGATAAAGATGGAGATAGAAAAGCTGGAAGAATTACAGACACAGGCACTTAGTAGCAGACAGGAACTCACACAGCTTAGCATGGCACAGGCTGCCAATGATAAGCAGATAAGTTTGAATAAATTTCAGGCACTTCCTAAAGTGAATGCAGTAGTAGATGCAGGATACCAGGGATTCAACTACACCTTTGATCAGGACCAGGACTTCTGGCTGGCACAGTTCTCCCTCAGTTGGGACATCTTTAAAGGTTTCAGGAATAAGTCCAGAACTCAGCAGTCCAAGATTCAGGGAAACATCCTCAGAACACAACAGGACCAGCTTTCCCAGCAAATCCAGCTACAGGTAAAGCAGTCTTTCTTTGAAGTGGAAGCCGCACAGGCAGGAATTACTTCAGCAAGAGCCGGAGTCAAAAGTGCCAGAGACGTATTCAGACTTACACGTAAAAAGTACGGAGAAGATCAGGCCAGCCTGCTGGAATTACAGGAAGCCAGAACCAGACTTACACAAGCAGAACTCACACTTAATATCCAAACCTACAACTACCTGAGCCGTCTGGCAGAACTCAGATGGGCAGCAGGAAAACAGTGACTATAAAACACATTGTTGATATGAAAAATACATGGTTTAACATACTAGCAATCGCCTTGACGCTCATCGTAGTGCAGGCATGTAGTGAAGCTGAATCTCAGGAAAGTCCTGCTGACACTTCACAAGATACCCAACTGGTAAGTGTTCCGGTAAAAGTAGCGCAGGTTCTTCCCTTGCAGGAAGGAGTAGCCATAGTAACCAGTGGAAAACTCACGGCTAAAGAGGAGATTAGGCTTTCTTTCAAAATAGGGGGCGTTCTCCAAAGCCTGAGAGTAGAAGAAGGCCAAAAAGTAAACAAAGGTCAGTTACTGGCCATTCTGGATCCTTCTGAGATCAACGCCCAGGTTAGCCAGGCCACCAGTGGATTGGAAAAAGCAAAGCGCGACCTGGAAAGAGCCAAAAGATTATATGCTGACACAGTAGTAACCCTGGAACAAGTCCAGAACCTAGAAACTGCCCTTGAAGTAGCAGAAGCGGATGTACAAATCGCTTCCTTTAACCAGAGTAGAGCTACCATCAAGGCCCCTCATAGTGGCGTCATTCTCAAGAGATTTGCAGAAGAAGGAGAAATCGTAAATCCTGGAACTCCAGTCTACATGATAGCTTCGAATAACTCTGCCAAGGTAATCAGAGCCGGTTTATCAGATGTGGATGTGGTCCAGCTAGACCTTGGTGATGCTGCCGTAGTCAGCTTTGATGCTTATCCGGGAGAAAGCTTCCCTGCAGAGGTAAGTGAGATTCCTGCTGCTGCAGATCAGCTCACGGGTGCTTTCGAAGTGGAATTCTCCTTAAAACCTACCAAGAGAAGAATGATAGACGGTTTTGTAGGGAAAGTAGAAGTGTTCCCTTCCGGTCAGGCTTCCTTTGTGAAGATCCCTATGGCCGCCCTAGTAGAGGCAGACCAAAGGAGAGCTGTGGTGTATACCCTGGACGAGGAGGATAGCACCAAAGCCAAGAGGGTTTCACTAAGCAGTTATCAGATCCACAAAGACTTCATTGCAGTTCCTGCTTCCAGTCATCCAGACTTGAAATATGTAGTAACTGACGGAGCCAAATACATTAAGGAGAACTCTCTCTTAGTCGTTCAACCATCAGCTTTTAGTACTGCTCAGGCCATTAATCAATAAGCGAATGAGACTCCCAAAATTAGCCATAGAGAACTTTCAATTTGTGCTGGTAATCGTTCTGATTACCCTTAGCACGGGGCTACTATCTTTCTTCAACATGCCCCGCTCAGAAGATCCCAGCCTGGAGTTTCCCTTTTACAACATACTAGCTGTATACCCTGGAACAGGTCCCGAGGATATGGAAGAGCTGGTGGCAGACCCTATAGAGGAAGCCTTGAACGAGCTGGAGGATATTAAGGTTATAGAAACCAATATTGAGGATGGGCTAGTCCTTATGTCTGTAGAATCCTATTTCACCGTAGACATAGATGAGAAGTATGATGAGGTAGCTGCCAAAGTAGCCGAAGTAAGGAATCAGCTCCCGGCTGAACTCACCCGACTGGAAGTCAACCAGTTCAGTCCCCTTAATGTAAAAATCCTCCAACTGGCGCTGTTTGCCCCTGGGGTAACAGAGGAAAAAACGCCCTTTAATGAGTTAGTAGACTATGCGGAAGACCTAGAAGACATACTGGAGAAGGTAGATGGGGTAAGGTCCGTAGACATAGGTGCTTACCCGGAAGAACAGGTACGTATCTCACTGGACTTTGAGCAGATGGCTGCATTGAATATTCCTGTAACGCAGGTATTAGGGATTCTTCAGGCCAATAATGGCAATATCCCCGGTGGAGACATTAATGCCGGAGATCTGAATTTCTCCCTAAAAACCAGTGGAGGATATAAATCTGTAGAAGAACTTAAGCAGGCCGTAATCAGTGCCCAGGGAAACAATATCATTTACCTGAAGGATATAGCATCTGTAGAGATGAGATATGGGGATGAAACCTATAAAGGAAGATGGAATTCACAGTCGGCTATTTATGTTTCTGTTACTCAGAAAGAAGGATATAACATCCTCCAGATTACAGAAGGACTGGACGAAAAAGTAGCGAAATTCCAGGAAGACTTACCTCCTCACCTGGCATTGGATACCGTTTTCAAGCAGGGTCCCTTTGTAAAATCGAGAATAGATGAATTCTTCCTGAATCTATTGCAGGGGATTCTATTGGTTGGGGTGATTGTACTTCTATTTCTGGGATTTAGAAATAGCCTCATCATCATGACGGTAATCCCTACTTCTATCGTCATTGCCATTAATGTACTGGATCTCTCAGGATTCGGACTCCAACAGATATCTATTGCTGGCTTGGTGATTGCCTTGGGACTTTTAGTGGATAATGGAATTGTGGTCGTGGAAAATATCAATCGGTACCTGAAAGAGGGGTATCCGCTTAAGGAGGCTGCGGCCAAAGGTACGGGTGAAGTAGGCTGGGCAGTAGCCAGTTCTACCGTAACGACCATTTTGGCCTTTCTCCCTATGACCCAATTAGGGGGTGGTACGGGTGAGTTTATTAAATCCTTGCCATTAACCGTGATCTTCTGTTTGGTAGCCTCTTTACTGTTGGCGCTATCATTGACGCCTTTACTTTCTACCAAGTTTCTGAAGTTCAAAGGAGAGATCAGTATAACGCGCTTAGAGAGATGGATCAAGCGCTTCATTGAAAGTGTGTATCGCCCTACCCTTTCATTTGCTTTGAAACGTCCGATAGTCATCATCCTGATTGCCGTAGGTTCATTTGTGGGAAGTATGTTTCTCTTTCCTTATGTAGGGGTAACTTTCTTCCCTACGGCAGATAAGCCTCTCCTTTTGGTTGATGTGAAAAGTCCGGTAGGTACCAGCCTGGAAAGAACAGATCAAGCCGTAAAATATGTAGAATCAGTGTTGGACAGCATAGATTATGTGGAGTCTTATGCCGCCAATACCGGACATGGAAACCCTAAGATTTACTACAATATTCAGCCTTTCAGTTACAGGAAGAATGTCGGGCAGGTATTGATCAACCTAAAGAAATGGGAGTCGGAAGCTTTTTACGACCTAATAGATGACTTAAGGGAGAAATTTACCGTCTATCCCGGAGCCAAAATCAGCGTGGTAGAGCTAAAAAACGGCCCTCCTTTCGAAGCGCCAATAGCGATAAGGGTGATAGGAGAAGAGCTGGATACACTCAAAGTGTACGCACGTAAGGTGGAACAACTGATAGAGAAGATACCCGGTACTGTGAATGTAGCTAATCCATTGGCGATCAGTAAGACCAACATACGTACACGTATCAAGCGCGATAAAGCGGGCATGGCCGGAGTACAACTTTCTGACATAGATGTAGCGGTGAGAACGGCTATGACAGGAAATGAGATAGGCGTGATGAATACCTATGAAGGAGATGATTATCCTATGGTAGTGAGAATGGCTTACGATAAGCAACCTGACATTTATGACTTTGGCAAAGTGTACCTTCCATCCGTAACAGGTGCTCAGGTACCACTGAGGCAGCTGACGCAATTGGAGTTTGAAGCCAGTCCAGCCAAGATTGATCACTTTGACCTGCAAAGATCTACCCTGGTGACCTCAGATGTATTAGATGGGTATAACTCTACGGAGATGACGTTGAACCTCATTGACCAGTTAGAGGAAATAGACCTTCCTGCTGGCTATGATTTCTACATAGCAGGAGAATTTGAAACCCAGCAGGAGTCATTCGGAGATTTGGGACAGCTATTGATCATAGCGATATTGGGGATTTTTGCTGTCCTGATTCTCCAGTTCAAGTCGTTCAGACAGCCCTTTGTGGTCCTTTCGGCTATTCCTTTGGCTTTCAGCGGATCTGTTCTGGCTCTGTTCACAACGGGATTTTCTTTCTCCTTCTTCGCCTTCATAGGCTTTACCAGTCTGGTGGGGATAGTGGTGAATAACTCTATCATCCTGGTGGACTATACCAATCAGCTTAGAGATAGTGGAATGAAGGTGAAAGATGCCCTGATAAAGGCAGCGGAAACACGCTTTACACCCATCATTTTGACGACTATGACCACGATTTGCGGGCTGCTTCCCCTAACACTTACGAACAGTGGCCTATGGTCTCCTATGGGTTGGACAATAATTGGGGGTATGATTTCGTCTACCCTGCTAACCCTACTCATCGTGCCCATTTTATACAAATGGTTGACACCTGAAACACAAGCAACAACAAGTATATAGTTCCCTTATTTAGTTTCAAGTGAGGTCGCCCCGAAAAGGGCGACCTTTTTTTGTTTAGTTTATCAAGACTACTGTCCCTACCACAGCAGCGGCAATCACTGTTGTCCAGAAAGAGTTTTTCTTGGCCTTTCTAATATCTGAAATTGCTTCAGATAACTGGCCCTGGACCTCTCCTAATGCTTTATTCGCATTAGCTAAATCCGTTTTTAAGGTTTGCTGCTCAGTCACTACAGACTCAATTTTTTGCTGGGATTGTTGATTGGACTGGGTAATCGCAGCATCTAGCTCTTCCGTTTTGGTAATAAGGGTATTAAAGCTTTCTTCCTGCAACTTGAGAGAAGATTCGTAACTGTTAATAAGCGCTACCACTTTACTGGGATCTGCCTGAAATCGGATAAACTTGTGCATGTCCCTGTAGAAATCCAGTCGCCTTTTGTTGATAGGATACATCATATCAGCATTAATTCTTAGCAGGGTTCCTTTAGCAAAGGGTTTATGCAAATCATCTGACGTATCAAAGTCTGCATCCAGTTGTTGGACTTCTTCCACAGGTGCACCACTATCTTCCACACTTCTGAAAGTATTTTCTTCGGATTCCGGTTCACTTGTTTGACACACTGCCTGGGGGACGAATACAAATGACAATAGTATAAATAAAAGTTGATGGGTTTTCATGGCTTATGGGTTAAATTCTTCTGATTTTGCTCTTAGATCGTCCAGGGCGTCTTTAAGTTCGGAAAGCTCTGCTAACATATTAGCTCGCTCGTTTGCACTCTTTTCCAGCTCTACTCTCAGCTTTCTGACCAATTCATTTCTTTCGGCTTTGAATTGCTCCAGGGTTTCTTCTGTCTCTCTCATTTCAGCCAGGACAGATTGTAACTCCACAATGGAATTATCTACCTTGGTAATAGAGGAATCCAAACTTTGCTGCACATTCGAAATCCCCTCCTTGGCATCCTTTACATTTTTCTTGGCACTATTTAACGCATTCTTCCCTCTACCAAATAGCAGAAAGAGGACCAAACCGATAAGTACGAGCTGTAACACAATTTGGCTTATGGGGGCGTATTTTTCCATAGGGTTGTATTAGGGTTAAGTGGTTGATATGTCTTCCAATGAGATATGTCTATCCCACTTGGAGGTATTAAGTCGATGTAAATTCGTGATAGGAGGAGATGTTGTTTAAGGTACCACCGCAGGAATTTCAGGAATGAGGAATACTCCCAATTTCCTGATAAACCATTCTGATTAGTATGTAACAACTGGATCATGACGCTAATTCAGCAACATAATATCTGATTTAAGCTAAATATTTCGTCTATATGATCAAAACATTGTTGGGTGATAGGCAGATTAGAGG
>JBCBKZ010000026.1:0-16654 GCA_038520955.1 Bacteroidota bacterium
CTTTCTGAGAATTATTCTATCATTATTAGTTAATTCGTTTCTTGAAAAATAGAAAATACTAATTATATTAGAAATATTGCCTGATAATATTGATTTTGCTAAAATTTATATATTACTTTCGATCCTAGAATAGTTTTAGGGGAAAATTATTCTTCTTTTGTGTAAAAAAGTGGGAAAAAGTGGGAATAATTCCCTACTTTTATCGTACTGTTATGTACATAGTATGGAATGAACTCACTGATTGGAGAATATGATTGTAAGCTGGATGCAAAGGGTCGCTTCTTGATGCCCTCTGGTCTACGTAAGCAATTGCCTGAAGATCAGCAAGTTGAATTCATCGTTAATAGAGGGCTTGATAAATGTCTAGTTCTCTATCCTTTGAAAGTCTGGGAAAAGGAGCTGGAACAGATACAGGCGAGAAACCAATATGTGAAGAAGAACAGGGCATTTACCCGCTGGTTTCTGAATGGAGCTACGCCCATTACCCTGGATGGAAGTGCGAGGGTAAATATTCCCAAGAGGTTGATGGAACACGCAGAGCTGGAAAAGGAGTTAATCTTGGTTGCCCAGATAAATAAAGTAGAGATCTGGGACAAGGCGAAATATCAGGGGTGGTTTAATGAGCCTGATTATGATTTTGAAGCCTTGGCAGAAGAAGTAATGGGAGACAGTAAAGAGGAATAAGATGCAGGAGCCGGTTTACCACATTCCTGTATTGCTTGAGAAGAGCATTGAGTTACTGAATATAAAGCGAGAAGGGGTTTATGTAGATGTGACGTTTGGAGGCGGAGGGCATAGTAGAGAGATCTTAAAAAGATTAGGTGAGAAAGGGCGATTAGTGGTGTTTGATAGAGATCCTGAAGCCCTGAGTAATGCCCCGGTTGACGAGAGACTGACATGTATACTATCGGATTATCAGTTCATTGAACGTGAATTAGTAAATAGTGGAATTCAGTCTGTTGATGGCATCCTGGCTGACCTGGGAGTTTCATCTCATCAGTTTGATACAGCGGAGCGTGGGTTCAGTTTTAGATTTGACGGACCCCTGGATATGAGAATGGGACAGCAGGAGCTAAGTGCGGCCTACGTCTTAAATGAGTATGAGGAGGTAGAGCTTGTGAGAATATTCAGAGAATATGGAGAAATCCAGAATTCGAAGAAACTGGTAAGAATTATTCTGGAAGCCAGGGCGAAAGAAGAAATAAGCCAAACACAGCAGTTTAGCGCCATTATTGAGAGTTGTGTTCCGCCTAAGCGTAAATCCAAATACCTCGCTCAGGTATACCAGGCCCTCAGAATAGAGGTAAACCAGGAATTATCCTCCCTAAGAACATTGCTTGAGTCGTCTGAGAAGTTGCTGAATCCAGCAGGTCGGCTGGTAGTGATTTCCTATCACTCCTTGGAAGACAGAATGGTGAAGCGATTCATGAAGAGTGGAAACATTGCAGGTGTATTAGCCAGAGACTTTTATGGAAACCCCATGAGTCCCTGGGACCAGATCACCCGCAAAGCCATACAAGCTGATTCACAAGAAATAGAACAAAACCCCAGAGCCAGAAGTGCAAGGCTCAGGACAGTAGAAAAGAAAAACTAAGGCCATAGGCCAGAAATATATGAGAATGATCAACAATCATAAGTATTCCCGTAAGGGCAAAGCCAGTAAAACGGCTCCCAAGGGGAAACCTATGAAGGGATTTCGCCTGAAGGAGGTAGATGCCTACTTGAGGTTTATTCTCTTTCTGGCACTTATAGGCATGCTATACATCTGGAATTCTCACTATGCCGTGAAGCAGGTGAGAAAAATGGAAGTGCTGCAAAGAGAAGCTAATTCGCTGAAAGATAAATACCTGATGAAGCGTACCACCCTGAGTTCAGAAATCAGGTTGGCCCAGGTAAAAGAGAAAGCGGATTCTTTAGGGCTAAGACATGCTACTTCTCCTGTCTATCAATTGTTGGCAGATAACCCGGAGGAAGAAATCATTCCCTTGCCAAGAATCCCTATTCCAGATAGCAGTAAGGTGGACAGTTTACAACAGGACAGTACAAAAATAGAAGATCAGATAGCCTTACAATGAAATGAGGAGAGTTTCATCCAACATATTGAAACGTGTCTATTTGCTGATGGGAGCCTTCGCTCTCTTCGGTCTCATCATTGTATTCAAGGTCATGGGCCTTCAGTTCAACCAGTCCAAGTGGATGCAGAAGGCCCAGGAAGAAAAGGTCTTCTTTAAAAAGGTGTTTGCTGACCGTGGAAACATCATGACGGAGAAGGGTGAAATCATGGCTACCAGCCTACCGTTCTTCCGCATTGCTATGGACGCTACCATAGTGGATACTGCTGACATAGAACACTTCCCTGACTCACTTTGGGCACTGGCTACCTTACTGACAGATCACTTTGGCGTGGATTACCTGGATACAGTACAGGTAAATGATACCGTATTTGAGACTTTCTGGAGAAGAGATACTGCCAAGCATGTCCTCAAGATTAGAAAGGCCATGAGAGAACAAGACAGACACATCTACCTGACCAGGCAGGTGGTAGACTTTAACAAGGTCAAAGAAATTAAAACCTGGCCTATCCTGAATAGAGGAAGATATAAAGGTGGGCTAGTTCTGGAGAAAATTCAGAACAGACGCTACTATCCGTATGGAGACCTGGCCAGAATCACGCTGGGCATCATGGCGCATGATACGGTGGGGATCAGAGGAATAGAAGCTGCCTATAATGAAGACCTAAGGGGAATTGATGGATATACGCTTGCCCAGAAAGTGGCGGGTGGGTCTTATCTGCCTATGGACAGATACGGACAGGAGGACACCAGAGACGGAAAAGATGTAGTGGTTACCCTGGATGTAGATCTACAGGACATAGTAGAAAGGGCTTTAGAAAGAGGGGTAAAAAGATTCGCAGCTAAATCAGGAACGGCTGTACTGATAGAAGTAGAAACCGGAAAGATTAAGGCCCTGGCAAACTATCCTGAAACCTACAACCATACAGTAGCCTCAGGGATAGAACCTGGATCAACCTTTAAGTTGGTTTCAGCTGTTGCAGCACTTGAAGATAAACTGATAGAGTTAACAGACACTATAGATACAGGAGAAGGAAAGGCGCAGTATGACGATTGGGAAATCTCGGATGATGCTGCCTACGGAAAGATTCCTTTCAAGAAGGTATTCGCCAGATCCAGTAACGTAGGGATGGCCAAGCTCATCAGTGAAGGATATGGAGAGATGCCTGAGCGTTACCTGGAACATCTGAGAAGGTTTGGTTTCATGGAACCTGCTAACAATCAGTTGGTTGGTGAACCAGAACCTGTGATACATGAGCCGGGTGATGAGATGTGGAATATCACTACGCTACCTTCTATGGCCTATGGATACTCCATCAAGGTTACGCCTCTTCAAATGGCAGCCTTCTATAATGCGTTGGCAAATAATGGAACCTATGTGAGACCATGGTTGGTAAAGGCTGTTCAGAACAATGCCAAGATGGTTAAGGAATACGAGGCAGAAATTTCTCCAGTGCCAGTATGTAGTGATTCTACCATAGAGAAGGTGAAAGAACTGATGGTAGAGGTGGTGAACAACGGAACAGCCAGATATGCTTTTAGAAATATGCCTTTCCAGGTAGCGGGTAAGACCGGTACAGTGAGAAAGAACATAGGCGGTAGATACGTGAGAAAATACAGAGCCTCATTTGGCGGATTCTTTCCAGCAGATGAACCAAGATATACTTGTTACATAGTTGTAGATGAGCCCGTTGGTAAGAGAATTGGCGGTGGTAATGTATCAGCTCCCATATTCAGAGAGATAGCGGAGAAAGTACAGCCCATGGACGTCATGCTGGCGAGTGTTAAAGCAAAGAAAAATTCTAAGCCGGTTTCTCATCCTGTGAGAACTAAGGTGCAGTCCAAAACAGCAGAGAAAGTTTTTGCGGAGTTGGGACTAGCCAGAACAGCAGTTCCTGATTCTACCAGTTGGGTAATCCCCAAAAGTAATGGCCATCAGATCAACCTGCAAGCCTATGATCAGGGACAATCCAGAGTACCTAACCTAAGAGGGATGAGTGCAAGAGATGCCCTCTTCATGATGGAGAATATGGGGGTGAATGTGAAGATCATTGGGCAGGGTAGGGTGAGAAGACAGTCTCTGCAACCGGGCTTTATCATAGGAAAAGAAACAGCTATTACACTGTATTTAGGATGAAAAGGCTAACAGACCTACTTACAGGAATAGCAGTAGAAGAAATAAGAGGGGAAAAGGAAAGAGAGATTCGGGAGCTGAATTTTGACTCCCGGAAAGGTGAAGAAGATAGCCTCTTCATTGCGATAAGAGGTACGATGGCAGATGGCCATCGGTTCATTGACAAGACGAAGGCAAAAACAATAGTGTGTGAAGCACTACCTGATAACCTTAAGGAAGATGTTACCTACATCAGGGTAGCAAATTCTCGCAAGGTGCTTTCAGAACTATCAGCTAACTTTTTCGATCGTCCGGCTGATCAGTTGAAAGTAATAGGAGTTACGGGTACCAATGGGAAGACTTCAGTAGCTACCCTCTTGTATAAAGCCCTGAATAATCTAGGACACAAGACGGGACTGGTATCTACCATTGATTACCGAATAGGAGAGAAGGTCATTCCTTCTACGCATACTACTCCCGACCCTATCAGACTGCATCAGATGTTTCTACAGATGCTGGATGAAGGTTGTGAATATGTGTGTATGGAAGTGAGCAGCCACGCATTGTCTCAGGACAGAACGGCCTCTATTCCTTTTCAGGCAGCCATATTCACCAACATCACCCATGACCATCTGGACTATCACGGCACCTTTGCCAATTACATAGCCGCTAAGAAGATGCTCTTCGACCAACTTCCTAAAGGTGCGCTGGCATTGGTCAACCTGGATGACAGAAATGGGAAGGTGATGGTACAGAATACAGCCGGAAGAGTGAGAAGCTTCGCCTTAAGGGGCATGGCCGATTACAGAAGCCGAATAATTGAGAATTCTTTGACAGGGCTTCATCTGGAAATAGACAGACGTCCAGTCTGGATGCAGCTATTAGGAGACTTCAATGCTTATAACCTTCTGGCAGTGTATGCCACGCTGGTGGAGGAAGGCTTTGGAAAGGATGAAGTCCTGGCAGAGCTCAGCAAGTTGAAGGGAATAGATGGACGGTTTGAAATCGTTCCTCATCCTGAGAATAAGCTGATAGGCATTGTAGATTATTCTCATACACCAGATTCTCTGGAGAAAGCCCTGAAAACCATTAAAACCATGGCCAATAAGGGAGAAGAAATACTGGTAGTAGTAGGATGTGGTGGAGATAGGGATAAGGAAAAGAGACCTAAGATGGCAAAAATCGCTGCCAGTTATGCTGATAGAGCTATTCTCACTTCTGATAATCCAAGAAGCGAGGAACCAGAAGCCATACTGGAAGATATGTGGGCAGGGGTTCAGCCGGCAGAAAGAAAGAAAACGCTAAGGATAGTCAACAGAAAAGAAGCTATCCGAACAGCTGTGCAAATGGCGGCTGATAGAAGTGTGATTCTGGTGGCTGGAAAGGGGCATGAAACTTATCAGGAAATTAAGGGAGTCCGTCATCCGTTTGATGACAAAAAAATATTGAGAGAAGTATTTGCGGAATGAAGGTTGATACTTGCTTTTCGATAAAGCGTAGTAATTTGAGCGGGAAATCGCCAGACATCATTCAAGCAAATTAGATATACACGACTTATGCTTTACTATCTATTGGAGAGACTTAATGAGGCCTATGATATTACCGGATTCGGTGTATTCCAGTATATCACATTTAGGGCCATTTTGTCTTTTGTCTTTTCGTTAATCATATCGCTTCTGATAGGAAGCAAGATCATTGACTTATTGAGAAAGAACCTGATCGGAGAGGTGGTACGGGACAGCAAAGTTGGCCCTGATCACGCTGCTAAAGCAGGAACCCCTACCATGGGGGGACTGATTATCATAGCCGCCATTGTCATACCTACACTCTTATGGGCAGACGTTGCAAACGGATACGTTTGGCTCATACTTGTAGGAACTATATGGATGGGGGTTATAGGCTTCATAGATGACTACATAAAGGTATTTTTGAAAAATAAGCAGGGACTTAAGAGTAAGTTCAAGTTAGTGGGGCAGATTTTGTTGGGCCTTTTGGTAGGCTTGGTTATGTTGTTTCATCCGGATTTTATGGGCAGTAGGGCCCACATTACGCAATTGAATATTATCAGCAGTAGTGAAACCCTTTACGATGCCGGATTCCGCAGCGGAGATGAGCTAAGAAGGATCAATGATAAGGAGTTTCAGGATTTTCCTGATGGAACTGCTTATAAAAATGTAGCCTCCTATACAGTCCTTCGGAAACAAAATGAGGAGACGGCAGATATCATCAAGATTGAGATTCCGGAAGAGAATCGGAAAATCATCGCTAGCGAACTCTTTGGTCCGAGAGATGAGAGCTTCATCTATACTACAGACTTTCCTTTCTTCAAGGAGTATGTGTTCAACTATGCCAAAGTGCCATTCCTAAAGCACACAGTAGATGAAAAAATCCTTGGGAGAATCGTCTATCTGCTAATGGTCATCCTGATCGTTACAGCAGTTTCCAACAGTGTCAACCTAACAGACGGAATAGATGGACTGGCAGCGGGAACTACCGCCATAGTGGGAGCAGGCTTAGGAGTGTTTGCCTACGTTTCCGGAAACATTGTATTCTCTCAGTACCTCAACATCAGCTACATACCGCTCTCCTATGAGCTGCTGGTATACGCAGCTGCTCTGGTTGGAGGATGTTTAGGCTTCCTCTGGTACAATGCACATCCTGCCCAGGTATTTATGGGAGATACAGGAAGCTTAGCCTTGGGAGGAGCAGTAGGAGTGATGGCCCTCATGGTAAAGAAAGAATTACTCTTACCTATTCTCTGTGGAATCTACTTCGCAGAATCTCTCTCCGTGATCATTCAGGTTTCTTATTTCAAATACACCAAAAAGAAATACGGTGAAGGTAGACGCATATTCAAGATGTCCCCCCTTCATCACCACTTTGAGAAAACAGGCATGCATGAGGCGAAGATTGTGGCGAGGTTTCTCATAGTAGCGGTTTTACTGGTTCTAATGGCATTCGCTACCCTGAAATTGAGATAGCATGTCATCCAGACCAGAAAAAGCCATTATCCTGGGAGCAGGAGAAAGCGGAGTAGGAGCAGCCTTATTGGCAGTGCAGTATGGATGGGATGTCTGGGTATCAGACTTCGGAACCATCAGCCCGGCTCACAAACAGGAATTAGAAGAGAATTACATTCCCTATGAAGAAGGGAAACATAGTATAGAATCGTTCTTTGACGCACAAGTAGTCATTAAGAGTCCTGGGATTCCCCAGACAGTACCAGTGATCAGAGCTTTACGGGAAAAAAATATTCCCATTGTCTCTGAGATAGAATTTGCCTCCCATTATTGTGGAGCGAAGATCATCGCTATTACTGGCACCAACGGGAAGACCACCACCACGTCTCTCATCTTTCATGTGCTTGAAAAAGCAGGAGAAGAGGTAGCAGTAGGAGGAAATATAGGAGAAAGCTTTGCCAGGCTTCTGACTAAAGACAGAAAGAAAGTCTATGTCTTAGAGCTAAGCAGCTTCCAGTTGGAAGATATTGACCGCTTTCATCCGAATATAGCTTTACTGCTGAACGTAACACCTGATCACCTGGACAGATATGAAGGGGACATTAGGAAATACGGACAAACCAAGATCCGAATAGGCATGAATCAAACCTCAGATGATGTCTTCATCTGTGAGAATGATTCAAGCTTGATTCAAGAGCTGCAAGAGGAAGGAAGCCTTAAAGCTAAGGTCTTGAAGTTCGGAGAAAATAAAGCTGGGGCAGATATCTGGTGGAATGGACAAAATGTTGAAACAGAAAGTGGAGAGAGTTGGAGTTCGAAAGACTGGCAGCTTCTGGGAAAGCATAATGTGAGAAACATCATGGCAGCTATCCTGGCGCTAAAAGAATATGGACTTTCAGACCAACAGATTCGGGAGGGGTTGGCAGATTTTCGGCCCATAGTGCATAGGCTGGAAACCATAGACAGAATTAACGGAATTCGATTTATCAATGATTCCAAAGCCACAAATGTGGAAGCTGTCTATTATGCGCTTGAAGGAATGGATGAACCGCTCATTTGGATAGCAGGCGGAGTGGATAAGGGAAATGACTACAGCAGTATTCTTGAACTGGTGGAAGAAAAGGTGAAAACCATCATAGTCCTTGGACAAGGCTATGAAAAATTCTCCAGACAGTTTAAGAAGCCCATGTTTCAGGCTAACAGTATGTCACAGGCCATAGCATTAGCCGCCAAAGGAGCAGAAAAGGGGGAAACCGTTCTCCTGTCTCCTGCATGTGCAAGTTTCGATCTTTTTAAGAATTACATAGACAGAGGGGAGCAGTTTCGTGCTGAAGTAGAAAAATGGAAAGCAACACTTAAAAATTGAGATGATAAAGTGGCTTTTACATAGAATTAAGGGAGATAAGATCATCTGGTTGTTGATCTTTTCACTGGCAGTAGTTGGCCTGTTGGCTATCTACAGTGCTTCCAGTGCCTTGTCCTTTAGACAGGCAGGAGAAGACACGGAATACTATATGCTGACCCACATCATTCAGTTGATCATGGGCTTTGGTGTCATGTATGTGGTTCACCTGTTGAACTATAGAGTGTTTGCCAGAATTACCCAGATCTTACTGGTGGTAACCATCCCTCTACTTCTTTACACCATTTTGAAAGGAAGTGAGATTAACGAAGCCGCTCGTTGGGTAACCATTTTTGGACAATCCTTTCAGCCCTCTGAGTTAGCAAAAATCACCCTCATCATATATCTGGCTAAGCTGCTTACACAGAGACAGGATGTGATCAAAGACTTTACGGAAGGTTTCCTCCCGGCCCTTTTCTGGGTAACCGTAATTTGTGGATTGATTGCTCCTTCTGACTTGAGTACAGCAGGACTAATGTTCATCACCAGTTTGATGATCATGTTCATTGCTGGAATTGATTCTCGCTATCTGGCCATGCTGATCATGGTAGGAGGATTTGCTGTCATGGTGCTGTTTACCACAGCTAAGAGATCTGCTACCTGGAAGAGTAGAATGAATGACTATGTGGAGCGCTTAAGCGATAGCGAGTATGATGGAAACTACCAGACTACTCAGGCTAATATCGCCATAGCAACAGGCGGCTTGCTAGGTAAGGGGGTAGGAAAGAGTTCACAGAGAAACTTTTTACCGCATGCACATGCTGACTTTGTGTATGCCATCATCATAGAAGAATATGGATTAGTAGGAGGAATCGTAGTGCTGGTCTTGTACCTGCTACTGCTATTCAGGTGTGTGAGCATAGCCTCCATGAGCAAAACCTTTGGGGCGCTCATGGCATCGGGTCTGGCCTTTTTGCTGGTCCTACAGGCCATCATCAATATGGGGGTAACCGTAGGGCTTCTCCCGATCACAGGGCTGACACTGCCTATGATCAGTATGGGAGGTACTTCCATCCTGTTCACAGCAGTATCATTGGGAATAATCCTAAGTGTAAGTAGGGATGCATTGGAAAATGCACCAGTAAAAAGTAAAAGAAGAAGCCAGAATCTTCAGATAGCCATTAAATGAGCCAAAAGAAACTACATATTATCATCTCTGGTGGGGGCACAGGCGGCCACATCTTCCCGGCAGTATCTATTGCCAGGGAGTTGAGACGTCGTGATCCTGAGACGGAGATTTTGTTTGTAGGAGCGGAAGGTGGAATGGAGATGGACCTTGTGCCTAAGCAGGGCTTTGAGATCAAGGCAGTCTGGATAAGCGGGATACACAGACAGATTACCCTGAAGAACATCATTCGTAATCTATCATTCCCTGTAAAACTGGTAGTTAGCCAATTACAGGCAAACAGAATAAGAAAAGAATTTCAGCCAGAAGCAGTAGTGGGTGTAGGTGGATATGCCAGTGGACCTATGGGAAGAGTGGCCAGTAGAGCTGGAGTTCCATTGATCATTTGTGAGCAAAATGCCTATCCGGGTCTGGTCAATAAATGGCTGGCACCTAAAGCAGAGAAGGTACTTCTGGGGAATGAAGCGGCCTCACGCTACTTCGAGAAAGAAAAGGTAGTGGTTACTGGGAATCCTATCAGGAAGTTTGAGCTGAAAGACAGAACAGCAGCCATAGAGGAGTTAGGCATGGATCCAGCCAAGCCCGTGATCCTGAGTTTGGGGGGAAGTTTAGGTGCCCTAAGATTAAATAATGCTTGGGGAAATGGATGGGAAGAATTAGTAGAGAACGGTATTCAACTTCTATGGCAAAGTGGGAAACGCTATTACCAGACTTTGTACAAAGCATTTCCCGGACATACCTCTGTGAAGCTTATGGCATTCATAGATGATATGGCTACAGCCTACAGCGCGGCGGACTTAGTGGTGAGTAGGGCAGGAGGGAGTACCATTTCAGAATTGATAGACTTATCCAAGCCTTCTATTCTGGTGCCTTCACCCAATGTATCAGAAGACCATCAGACCAAGAATGCCAGATCACTTTCCGATAAAGGGGCAGCGCTGCTGTTGGAAGATGTAGTGGCAGAGGGGAGGTTGGCTAAGGAGGCCATCAGCTTACTGAAGAATGAAGGTAGGCTGGAAACAATGAAGAATAAGATAGCTGGCATCGAAAAACACGATGCGGCTAAAGAAATAGTAGATCAGATCTTTGACGTACTGAAACAGCAATGAGGAGTAAGGCAGACGATTCTCGAATGCTAGATGCCTGGAATCAGGCCCGGAACATTTTCTTTCTGGGCATAGGAGGGATAGGAATGAGTGCCATCGCCAGATTTGTCCTGAGTAAGGGCAAGGAAGTAAGTGGATACGATGGGCAGGCTACAGAACTCACCCGCTCGCTGGAAAAGGAAGGTGCTACAGTCCATTACGAAATGGAAGCGGCTATCCCAGACATGAAATCTGCTGATTTGATTGTCTACACGGCAGCCATTAAAGCTGATCATCCTTTGCACCAGCAAGCATTGGCCACAGGACTTCCCTTCATCAAGAGGGCTAAGATACTGGGCATGCTGAGTGAAGCTTTTAAGTGTCTGGCAGTCGCCGGTACCCACGGGAAAACCACTACTACTACCATGCTAACACATTTGCTACTGGAATGCGGAGTAGATGCTAGTGCATTCTTAGGAGGTATTTCTCATAACCTGAAATCCAACCTCTCTATTGGGAGTTCAGACTGGATAGTGGCTGAGGCAGATGAGTTTGACAGATCTTTTCTCACCCTATATCCTGAAGTAGCTGCCATCACAGCTATGGATGCAGATCACCTGGATATTTATGGGGATGAGCAAAGCCTGGTAGATGCCTTCCAAACATTCGCTTCTCAACGGAATGAAAGTGGAAAGCTATTCATCCATCAAAGTCTCCAGAAGGAGTTTCAAGTAGAAAAGTCTATTTATTCTTATGGAATAGAAACCGGAGATATTCAGGCCTACGAGATAGAAGGGAAGGGATGGAAGATGTGGTTCTCATGGACTGATGGAGAAACTCACTATGAGAGGTTAAAGCTTCCGCTTCCAGGTAGACACAATGTAGAGAATATGACCCTGGCTATCAGCATGGCATTAGCCGCAGGAGCAGATCCGGAAAAGATTCCCGCAGCAGTAAAAAGCTTTAAGGGTATTTACCGGAGAATGGACAGAGTGTGGGAGAATGATTCTCTCATCTACATAGATGATTATGCGCACCATCCGGCAGAGATAAAGGCTGTGTTGGGAGCCGTCAAGGAAGTGTTTCCTGGCAGAGAAGTCATCGTCATTTTCCAACCACATCTTTTCTCAAGAACCCAGGATTTCCAGCAGGAATTTGGGAAGGCCCTAAGTGAGGCAGATAAGGTGGGGGTCATGGACATTTACCCCGCCAGAGAAAAACCCATTCCGGGTATCACACATGAGACCATTCTCACATACATAGAGAATGCGGAAGCTTTACACCTTGAAAGAAAGCTGTTACAGTACACATTAGAAGACTGGATTACAGAAGATACTGTCCTCCTGACTTTAGGAGCAGGGGACATAGATAAAGAAGTAGATAATATTCAAACATGGTTAACTGGTAAGTATGGCCATCATAACAATCAATAAGCCCAACAGGAAGGTCCGTCAAAACAGACCCCTGGAGGAGTACTATGCTGAAAATCAGAAGCGCAAGTCCGACATGGGACAGATGCAGCTGGGAAAGCTGAATATGGGCATTAAGGATGTGCTGGTTTACACGGCAGCCATACTGTTACTGGGAGGGTTGATAGGAGGTGTTTCTTGGTTCCTGGAGAATCAGGCCTGTAAGCTGGTACAGATAGATGTGTTGGCAGGTGAGAATAACCAGTTTGTGAGCTCAGAAACACTATTGCCATATGTGGAAGAGGAACTAGGCTACAGCCTTGTAGGAAGTAAGATGGGGCAGATAGACCTGTTTGAAGTAGAGAAAACGCTGAATGAGAGTCCTTTTGTGGAGAATGCTGAAGTATACAAGCAGATGAATGGAAGCTTATGGATGGAGGTAACACCTAAGACAGCTATAGCCAGACTGGTGAACAATGATGGAAGCTTTGTCTACTTGGATGATAGCGGGAAGAAGTTTCCTACCAGCACAGAGTTCGGTGCTAATGTCGTTCTGGTCAGAGGTGATTTTAATGAGGAAGCCATGCCGGCGGATAGTTTTGCCTGCCAAACGGTGGAAACTGCCATTCCAGTCTATGAGTACATCCGTGAGAATGAATTCTGGAATGCACAGATATCGGAAATCTCTATCGCGCAGGATGGACAATTAACCCTCTACCCGCAGATAGGAAACATGTACATAAAATTCGGACAACCGGTAGACATAGAAGAGAAGTTTGACAACCTCATGCGCTTTTACAAGCAGGTGGTGAAGAAAGTGGGATGGAAAAAGTACAAAGGGGTGAGTGTGAAGTACAAAGATCAGGTAGTTGGAATTAAAAGATAACCAAAGAACGCTAGTCAGAAAACATATAAACAAAGACGAATTTTAACAGCAAAGCTATGTCCCCAGAAAAACCTATACCTTCAGAAAAAATCGTGGTAGGCCTGGATATAGGCACAACCAAGATATGCGCAATCGTGGGCAAGCGTAATGAGTTTGGCAAGATCAACATCCTCGGTCTTGGCAAGTCTCACTCTCATGGCGTCAGCCGCGGGGTTGTGGTCAATATTGAAAAGACCGTTTCTGCTATCAAAGAGGCTATCTCAGAAGCGGAAAAACAATCCGGAATCAAGATTGAAGTAGTACATGTAGGCATTGCAGGTGAGCATATCAGAAGTATGCAGCACAAGGGAATCATTACCCTCAGCAATCCTGATTTTGAAATAACTTATGAAGACGTGAACAGACTTCATGAGGACATGTTCAAAATAGCTACTCAGCCAGGTTCCGAGATTATCCATGTCCTTCCACAGGAATATGTAGTGGATTCTCAGGCAGGAATACTAGATCCGGTAGGGATGTCAGGCGTTAGGCTGGAAGGAAACTTCCACATTGTGACCGGACAGACCACTGCTGCCAATAACATCTATAAGTGTGTGGTAAGAGCAGGGCTGGAAGTAGCAGAACTGATTCTGGAGCCATTAGCTTCCAGTGCAGCTGTGCTGACTGATGAGGAGAAAGAAGCTGGCGTTTGTCTGGTAGATATTGGTGGAGGAACAACTGACATAGCGGTATTTGAGAATAACATCATTCGTCATACAGCCGTGATTCCTTTCGGTGGGAACATTGTTACGGAAGACATCAAGCATGGCTGTAAGGTCATGAATAAGCATGCTGAGTTGCTGAAGGTACAGTACGGAAGTGCTTTAGCGGATGCCGTGCAGGAAGATGTAGTGATCAGCATTCCTGGTCCCAGAGACAGACCTGCTAAGGAAATCCACAAGAGCCTGCTAGCGAGAGTGATCCAATCCAGAATGGAAGAGATCCTGGAATTTGTAGCTGCTGAGATCAAAAACTCTGGTTACGAGGACAAGCTGGTAGCGGGGATAGTAGTTACAGGTGGCGGTTCTCAGCTGCAGCACATGAAGCAGGCAGTAGAGTATGTTACCGGAGTGGATACACGCATAGGATATCCTGGTGAGCACTTGGCAAGTGGATTAGTAGATGAGGTGAACATGCCCATGTATGCCACAGGTACAGGTCTGGTAGCTATGGGGCTGCAGACACAGGAATATGCGATCACACAGGAAGCTGGTAAGAGAGGTCAGGGCCAGAGTCAGGGACAAGCTTTTGTGTTCCAGAAGGGAAGTGGAGGACCTAAAATCAGCTTTATAGACAAAGTGAGAAACTGGTTCGAAAGTACCTTAACAAGTACCGGAGACTTCATAGAATAATCTGGATAATGCGAATGAGGATGGATGCTGAGAATAGTGAGTCATTCAAAATTCCATCATTCAAAACTTGCTCATTCACTCATTATCAAAGAGATCCATTACTAGCTTTTGAATTTGAGTATTAACCTTCGCTAACGAAACTGACAGCAGCCTTCACGCCTTCAGCTTCTGCGCGAGATAAACAAACTGGCATTATGCAATTCGAATTTCCTAAACACCAAAATTCCATCATCAAGGTAGTTGGCGTTGGTGGTGGTGGAGGAAACGCAGTCAATAACATGTTTGAAAAAGGGATTGAAGGCGTGGACTTTATGGTATGTAACACTGACATGCAAGCACTTAACAACAGTGACATACCTATCAAGATTAGATTAGGTGCCGCCCAAACGGAAGGTCTTGGAGCAGGCGCTAACCCTGAAGTAGGACGTAAAGCTGCAGTTGAGTCTATTGATGAGGTACATGACCTATTGGGAGAAAATACCAAGATGGTCTTCATCACAGCAGGACTGGGAGGGGGAACCGGAACAGGTGCTGCCCCTGTGATTTCCAGAATGGCCAAGGAGAATGGCATCCTCACCGTGGGCATCGTTACTACCCCTTTCAAGTTTGAAGGTCCCAAGCGTACGCTACAGGCGGAAGCTGGCCTGAAAGAACTGGAAGAATTTGTGGATACCCTGATTGTGATTGATAACAATAACCTTCACAAGATTCTGGGTAGCAACATCACCATGCGTAAGGCTTTTGAAGAAGCTGATAAGGTGCTGTGTGATGCTGCCAGAGGGATAGCCGAAATCATCACGACTGAGGGATACATTAACGTGGACTTTGCGGATGTATGTACCATCATGCGTGAAGGAGGCCGTGCACTTATGGGTACAGCCGTAGCAGAAGGTGAGGGCCGCGCGACGCAGGCCGTCCAGGAAGCCATCAATTCTCCTCTACTTGAGAATAATGGTGTGGTAGGATCACGTGCCATCATCGTGAATATCACTGCCTCTGAAGATTCTCTCCGTATGGATGAGACTACTGCTATCGTAGAGCAGGTACAGGAATCTGCCGGTATGGATGCCAACATCATTTACGGAATTGTATATGATGAGGCTATGGCAGACAGCCTTAGAGTAACGGTCATCGCTACTCGCTTTGAGGATAAGGTCGTCGAGCAGCACGTACCAGCACAAGCACAGCAGGTAGTGAAAGAACCTTTGAGAGCATCTTTGGAAGAGAACTTCCCACAAAGAGATTCCCAGAGAAGGTTGGACAGAAGGGAGCGTGAAGAGCGCATTAAGCGTCTCAACTCCAAGGTGTATGACCTGCACGATCCTGAAAGCCTAAATGGACTGGAGTCTACCCCTGCTTACCTGAGAAAAAGGGTAACCCTGGACATGGACGTAAATGAAAGTCCCAAATATTCACGTACCAGCGTGGATGAAGATTTTGATAATAGCTACCGTCTGCGGGAGAATAATTCCTTCCTGCATGACAACGTAGATTAAGATTAATAAGCGTCAATGCGCATGGAAGGATCTTCCATGTCGCAGAGTAGTCATGAAGCGAGGCCTCCTGGATAGGGGGCCTTTTTTGTGATTAATATAGGGAAGTAATTTTTAAGCTTAACTAAAGAAAAGATGCAGGCAGCGTAGATTAGATATGCAAATAGTACAAAAAAAATAATTATAAAAGCCTATGAACTAATTAATTGTTAAGTCGTAATATTTACTAAAATCTATAAAACTCTGATTTTCAGAATTGGATTTTAACTCTTTTCTATAAACTAATAAGTGATTAATAAATCTGATTTTAAATCGATGTCGAACCTAAAGACTTGATCATTAGATATGGTTCATTTTCACACTGAAAATTGGATTCACATTTTATATAAATTAATCTAGCCTCAATGAGCTCTTATTACAAAGCCCCATCACACTTCTTTTTAAGAAAGATACTAATAGCTATACCGATCCTTTTCTCTATTTTGAATGCCCAAAGCATAATTGAGTTTAGAAATCCAGACCTCCAAGATAACTTGGATGAAGTGGATGAAGTGGATGAAGTGGATGTAGGAGAGTTAAAGATACAGATCTTGCATACATTTGAGAATGACACTATCCCTGGAGATGAAATATTTATTTTTCCCCAAGAGGAAAATTTAGCCTTTCACTTTCCAGTTAACTTCCCTGTTGAGGAAATTAAGTTACTACCCTCTTGGG
>JBCBKZ010000270.1:0-6994 GCA_038520955.1 Bacteroidota bacterium
GAAGATGAGGTCTCTCAAATCTATCACCCCTCTGGAAATAGAGCGATAGTGGCTTTCCATACTTAAGAATGAAAAAGTATCGCTCAAAATTCCATCACTTGCGTCTCCCATCAACCCAAAAAGCAGATGGAAGAATAGTCCTATCAGTAGAGCCAATAAAAAAGCCACTACCTGATTACTGCTGATGCTGCTGGCAAATAGTCCTATGCCTATATAAGCAGAACTCATAAGTATCAGTCCAAGGTATCCGCACCAAACGGCCCCATGATCTACGGGTCCTAACCATGCCACCGCAAAATAATAGGGAAGCGTAAAGGCCAGTGCGATCAGGATGAGCCCCAGGCAGGCGAAAAACTTCCCTGCTAATACCTGCCAATCACTGACAGATTGGGTCAGGAGCACTTCCAATGTTCCGGTTCTTTTTTCTTCTGCTATCATGCGCATGGTGAGCGCAGGAATGAAAAAGAATAATGACCAGTAACCTGCTATGGAGAAAAATGGCTGAAGCGTAGCCTGACCTATAAAGAAGATATCAGTTCCATATAGCCAGGTGAAGAAGCCACTAAATCCGAGGAATGCTACCAGCAAGATGTATGCGACCAAAGAATCAAAGAATGATCGCATCTCTCGTTTAGCTAAAATCCAAATGTTCTTCATAAGGAGCTATACTAGTTTACCGTAAGTTCTCTAAATATGTCTTCCAATCTGGTTTCTACAGGGGTTATCTCTGTCAGCACCCAGCCTTTCTCTACACAAAGGTGAAAAACCGCTTCTCTGGCAGATAAGCCTTCCTTACACACCAGTTGGTATTTATTATTTCCTTCTGGAAGTGGGTCAGCCAGGCTTACTTCCTTCATATTGAGGAGTGCCTGAAAAACCTCATCAGATGAGGATTTGTCAGTACTAACCTGCACCTTGAGAATTTCAGATCCCTGCGCTCTGTTTCTTAAAGTATCCGGTGTACCATCTGCTACTATCTTTCCTCTGTTTATTATGAGGATCCTATCACAGGTAGCTTCTACTTCCGGGAGTATGTGCGTACTGAGAATAACTGTCTTGCTGGCGCCGATCTCTTTGATCAGATTTCTGATTTCTACAATCTGGTTGGGATCAAGTCCTGTGGTAGGTTCATCCAGAATAAGTATTTCCGGATCATGAATAAGGGCCTGGGCCAGTCCTACCCGTTGACGATATCCTTTTGAAAGCTCTCCTATCTTTTTATGCTTCTCCAGGTTAAGTCCACACATCCCTACTGTCCTGCGTATCCGCTGAGGAATATGCTTTTTCTCTACTCCCTGAATTTCTGCCACAAAACCCAGATACTCCAGTACAGGCATTTCCAGGTATAGCGGATTATTCTCAGGTAGATAGCCTATCTTGTTCTTAATTTTTTCCGGCGCATCATAGATAGAGAATTCTCCAACGCTAACTTCTCCATTAGTGGGAGTCATATAACAGGAGAGAATTTTCATGGTGGTGGTTTTCCCGGCACCATTAGGTCCCAAAAAACCCAGGATTTCCCCTGTTTTTACCTCAAAAGAAATGTTATCAACTGCTTTCTGAGGACCGTAAGATTTAGTAAGATCCTTTACGTGTATATCCATCCTTATCCCTGAATCCAGTTACAAATATTGAGCGATAGCGAAAATAAAAGAAGTAAGAATGTGAATCAAGTGGGGAAATCGAGAGGAAAAGGAGAATGATGAGGGTGTATAAAAAAAATGCGCCCGGAACGTGTATTCCGGGCAAGCACGCTAGCCTTATCCACTAATCTAACGCTTAACCAAAATCTTTATGTTACAATCAATTGCTCTTTCTGTTGTAAAAATTGCCATTTCTAACAAATAAAAATTGTCAATTTCTTTTAAAATCTAACCTGTCCTGATTTTATCAAAAAGACAAGAAAATACACATAAGTGGAATAAATGTGCCTTTGAAATGCATTTAAAGAACGGTATAGGTAAAATATTACTTCATTTTTCGAAGTAAAAGGGGCCAGAATGTGAAGTTTTCCTGCTGCTTTTTACACATCCTCTATCTACCTGAAAAAAGAAATTCTTACCTCAATCCTCTGTTCTTTCTAAAACTGTGAAGGTTCTACTCATGCTTTGGCCCAGATCATCTACCACTGTGATGAGGTGCTCGCCCGGAGAAGGCTGCAAAGCTAGCTGATGAATGCCAATAGTTTGGCCCACAAACTCCTCATCCAAATGCCAGAAAACTGTACGTTCATCTTGCCGATGTGCAATTTCGAACACCGTCTTCCCTAATTTTCCGTCCAGTTCCACGGGAATGTATATGCGTGAACCTATTCTTGGGTACATCCATTGCATGACATTTTGTTCTCCTTCTGCTGGTTTGCAGTTCTCTTCCCATTCAGGCAGAGGAAGATAATCCGGATGTTTGAGCTTATAGTATTTCTCCCATGAAGGTGGAAGTACAAAAAAAGAGGTGGAAGAAATATCTTCCGTTTCAGTCACACAATCTCTATTGACTTGAAGACCAGTGGTTTTATTCACCAATACTTCCTGATGGTAAGGACATACAGACTGGTCTTGTATGGTGTGCTGGACCCAGTTAGTATCTACTTCAGGGCAATACTTGCCGGCTATATGCCCACTTTTTCTACAGATAGGCAGCTGCTGCATTTCATCAAATGGCGGATTGAACCATGTTCTGCTATCTGGAAGCATTTGAAAAAGTGAGAACATGAGCGGAGCAGCAGCCTGCGCACCTATTAATCCCGGCCTCCCTTCTCCATCTGCATTTCCTACCCAGACAGAAACCACATAGTCCGGTGTACAGCCCACAGCCCAAGCGTCTCTAAACCCAAAACTAGTCCCTGTTTTCCAGGCTATTTTTCTGGAAGACTGATACTGCTTCCAGAATAGATCATTTTCCGGCCGGGTCAATTCCAGCATAGCCTGAAAGGTAAACCAGACAGAAGAGGCTGAGAGAATCTGCTGCTCTCCCAAAGCAGAAAATTCCTCTGGCCTAAGTTTGTCTCTGGATGTTGACTGCCACAGGTTAATAGGGCGGAAATTGTCCTGCTCATACTTGCTATTGTAATGAGAGAAATTCTTCAGGCTTCTGGCCATGCCTCCATACATAGCCGCCAACTCATAGAGCTGAACCTCCGCTCCTCCCAAAGCCAGGGTCAATCCATACTCTTCAGGTCTTCTATGCAGGGTGCTGATCCCGGTAGCCTCTAATTCTGAGTAAAATTTACTCACCCCATGTTGACTGAGCAGGTGTACGGTAGGAATATTCAGCGACCTGGCCAATGCTTTCCAGGCAGGGATAGCCCCATCATAAGTAAGAGAATAATTTAAGGGGGTATAGCCTCCATACTGAGAAGGAACATCCGGCACCAGCATATCCGGTAATAACTCTCCACTCTGAATCATGGAGGCAAAAAGGACTGGCTTGAGAATACTGCCTGAACTTCTCCTTGCCTGAATAATGTCCACAGCATAAGCGTGATCTTCCGCTCCCTCTTCAAAAGGATTCATATTTCCTACATAAGCAATGACATCTCCTGTTTCTACCTCCGTAATGAGGGCTGCCGCATTATAGATCCCTTTTGCCGCCAGAAAATAGACATGATTCTGTAATCTTTTGCTGGCCTCCTTTTGTACATACACATCCAGGGTAGTATGCTTTTCCTTCTGAGTTTTACCTGATTTTTGGACAAAATCCAGTAGGTGAGGGATGTGTTGTGGAATAGGTTTAGGCTTATCTGGAAGAGGTTCGCTTTTTGCCAAAAGACCTGTATTCTCATCTATCAGGCCGTTATAGACCAGTCTGTCCAGGAGTTTGTTTCGCTTTTTCAACAAGACATCCTGGTTTCGTCCAGGATGAATGAGCCCGGGAGCATTAGGAAGTACGGCTAGCATAGCCGCCTCTGACCATGAGAGATTTTCCGGACTACGAGAGAAGTACTTCCAGGCTGCAGCTTCCAGCCCTACTATGTTTCCGCCAAAGGGAGCATGGGAAGCATACATGGCCAGAATCTCTTTTTTAGAATAGCTAACTTCCATTCTCACTGCCAGCCATATCTCTATGAGTTTCTCCCAAATGGTTCTGGCCTTTCCTTTTCTGGAAAGCCTGATAACTTGCATACTAAGTGTACTCCCGCCGCTGACTACTTCTCCTCTTTGAAGATTCAGACGGATAGCCCGAGCCATGGCAAGGGGATCTACTCCGGGGTGATGGTAAAACCTTTTGTCCTCAAACTGTATGAGAGCAGTGGCGAATTTTTCAGGAACTTCTTCTATCTCCGGAAATCGCCATTGGCCATCTTTCGCTATTCTGGCTCCCAATAGTTCTCCATTTTTATCAAGTAATACGGTGGAGAGAGGGTCTTTGAACAGAGGAGATGGCAAAGAAGAAATGAAGAGAATAAGGATTAGTCCAGCTGCTCCAAGGAGGAACATACGTTTTTTCCTTTTTGAGGAGAATGGAGATTTTGGACTTTTTTTCTTCAACATATTCGTAATTCCATAGAAATTACGAAAGTCTCCCTTTATAATCCTCATACCCAAACGTACGGATAGTTTGGTAAGATTGGTTCTCTTTCCAGATACCTATTTGTGGGTGCTCCAGTCCATTAAACATGCTTGTCTTTACCATAGTGTAATGGATCATGTCCTCGAATACCAGTTTGTCTCCAGGAACCAGCTCTTTTTCAAAGGCATATTCGAACATAAAATCCCCTGCCAAGCAGCTAATTCCGCCTAATCTATACACAAATTCATCCTCTTTTTGAGGGTCTCTGGCTCCCTTAATTCTGGGTCTATAAGGCATCTCCAGGGTATCTGGAAGATGGGCCGAAAAAGAAATGTCAAGGATAGCCGTAGGGATTCCATCCCGCCGAAAAACATCTAACACACTGACTATCAATACTCCTGCATTCCAAGCTACTGCCGATCCTGGTTCCAGGATGATGTCTACTTCATACCTCTTTTTGAAGGCTCTTAGAATGGAAATTAGCTGGTCCACATTATAGCCTTTTCTTGTCATGAGATGACCTCCCCCAAAATTTACCCACTTTAGCTGGGGGAGATATTTAGCAAATCTCTGCTCAAAAGCGGCCAATACCTTTCCAAGCTTATCGGGATTAGATTCAGAAAGTGCATGAAAATGGAGACCTTCTATTTCTTCTGGTAGGACATCAGGAAGACTTTCTGATGTTTCTCCTAAACGAGATCCCGGTGCACAGGGATTATTCAATTCTGTTTCCACATTAGAAAAACCAGGATTTACCCGTATGCCTATAGATACTTTTTCGGAGTGCTGATCAAGTTGAGAGGCATATCGGTGAAATTCAGAAATGGAATTAAACGTGATGTGACTGCTATACTGCAGAATTTCCTTAAAAGAATTTGGTGGATAAGCTACACAATAGGTGTGGGCTTTTTTTCCTATTTCTTCCATGCATAACCGAGCTTCATGGACAGAGCTAGCGGTAGCTCCTTTTAAGTATTCCTTGATCATGGGAAAGGTACTCCACATGGCAAAGCCCTTGAGTGCGAGGATAATAGAAATTCCTGCTTCCTTCTGCACTCGCTGCATGAGGATAAGATTCTCACGCAATTTTTCTTCCTCCAGCACAAATGCAGGGGAGGGGATTCTACTTATATCCATCTAGTTTACTTCCAGATTTCTGTACACTTCCTCTTGCCTTGAAAACCTATAGGTAGCCAAATATTGTGAGAAGAAATTAGCACTAATTTCTTCTACATTATTTACTGCATCTTCATACCATTCTCTGGATAATAACATCTCAGTCCCTATCATAGCAGGTGTAGTCGTGGTATAGGAATCTTCCTGAGTTCTGGTTTCTTCAAACGCTATCTGATGGATATAGCCCTTCCTAATGGAATAGGATTTTTCCCATTCATCTTTTAGTCCACTGAATCTGCCTTCTACAAGGGTTTCCTTAGTATAGTCCTCTCCCAGGCCTCCAGGTTCTGGAAGATTTTTTCTCAAAAACTGTAATGGGATAATACTCGAGCGCTTACGGATGGATAGATCTATCCTGGCCATACCCATACTATGGACTACCTTCATACGGGAAAGGTACTCTTTCCAAAAAGTCATCCACAATCTGGTATGTGTTAGAGAAGGGTAGTCGTTCGTTAAGGAATCTAGTTCTCCATGATAAATCAGATAAGATCCCTTTATGCCCACACAGGGACTAGCCAGATCTTGATAAATCTCATGTGGTTCTACTTCTATCCAATTTTCATTCTCCCAATACCTTCCTATCTGAGTATTCTCTTGGAAATTGATCTCAGGATTAAAATTGGTAGTAAATACGGTAACCATATTGGTTACTCCCAAATCAAACCCGCTACCAAAAATGGCAGTAAGTGCTTTCTCTTTACAGCTGTCCTGGTAAGGCAATTCTATGTGGATGACTAAGTCTGGTTGGGAAGCGTTTATTAGCTCAACCAGCTGAGGAACATTATCTGTATCTAATTGGGCGGCTTGCGCCCTCAATAGCCCAACTTCTTTTGTGAGGATATCGCCTTTAGCTTTTTTTCTACTGACGAGTATACCTCCAGAAAGAACATGGGACAATGAGTTATACTCCTGGGTAAATACTTCTCTCTGAGCTCCGATAATCAGAACGTTAGACATGAATGGACTTAACGATTTTAATTCACTTTAGGACGTAATATAAAAAGAAAGTCCATGGATCAGCCAACTTTGCCTGAATTGAATTTAGTAGTCTAAATCTACATAATGACCACTTTGTAGGCCTTTCATTGACGGCAAAATGCTCAGGACATTTTGCCGTTCTATGGGATGTCTCTGCATCCTACTGTCCGGGTACATCGGGTGGTTCAAAAAATATCTTACATCTTCCTCTTTGCTAAAAATAAAACGAGGAAGGCATTAAAGATGTCTGGTTATTAGACATCTTTATGAAACAGCCTATTCAACAATGGGTAGAGATAAATGGTATTTATCGGGTGAAGGCCGAACA
>JBCBKZ010000271.1:0-6980 GCA_038520955.1 Bacteroidota bacterium
ACTCTTCCATTAAATAGGCTAAGGTCCAGACCTATATCCACTTGAGAGGTTGACTCCCAACTAAGTTGTCCATTACCCATAACATCTGGGGAGGCACCCCCTAATCCATTGTAGGTATTGTTAGATGACCATAAGGCTCTGGAATCAAAGTTTCCGATTCCGTCCTGATTACCTGTCAGACCATAACTAGCTCTCACTTTCAGGTCGTTGATGAAATCAGCTCCTTCCATGAAAGGCTCAGAAGAGATTCTCCAGGCTACAGAACCAGAAGGGAATACCCCGTACTGATTATCAGCTCCAAATCTGGAAGAACCATCTATCCTTGCAGAAACAGTAGCATAATAACGGTTGTCAAAGCTATAATTTACACGACCCAGGTAGGATAATAATCCCCAGGAGGTACCATCCGTATTACCATCAGTAATATCAGCAGCCAGCGCCAGGTTACCCAGGAAGTCGTTAGGGAAATTCTGACCATTGATATCAGCACGATCTGTCATGGATTCCTGCATGGTGAAACCTACCAGGGCTGAAAGATTGTGCTTATCAGCAAACGAAGTGGTATATGTAAGGGTATTTTCATTCAACCAAGTCAGGTTCTCAGCATTTGAATACTGTCCTTCCCCTTGAATACCATTACGAATAGCTTGCTGAGTAGTAGAAGGATAAAATAAGTTATCTCTCAAAAACTGGAAATCGGCTGACCATGAAGTACGGAACTTCAAATCAGGAATGATTTCGTACTCTGCATACATGGTACCCAGGAAACGGGTAGTAAATGTATTTCTACTGTAGATATCTGTAACCGCACGAGGGTTTTCGAAGGCCCACCATGAGTAGTAGGAGAATGGATTGGCATAGGTACCATCATCTTCGAATATGGGCATGGTTGGGTCAGCAGCCAGCGCGTTAATCATTACCCCATATAGTGAGTTATCACCAATGGTGGAAGTATTATCAGAGCGGCTCACAAATCCCTGAACACCCACTTTCAGTTTCTCACTTGCCTGAAAGTCCAGGTTAGCTCTGAAACTCAGTCTTTCAAAAGCGGTTCCTTTCTGGAAACCTTCCTGATCAAAGTAGTTGGCACTTAGGTAATACTGTGCTTTTTTAGTACCACCGGCAGCACTTAGTGTGTAGCTAGTGATAGGAGCATCATCACGGAGAATTTCTCCGTACCAGTCCGTATCAATCAGATCGGGATCATTAGGATCTCCAATTCTGTTAAAACCAGGACCGTTGGTAGAAAAATATCCAGGACCGAAACCGTCATTTTCAGCAGCTTCGTCCATCATTTCAATGAACTCTCTTGAGTTCATCATGTCTATTACGTTAGTAGGAGCCTGATACCCGGTGTATACGTCCAGGTTGATTTTGGCTTTCCCTTCTTTTCCTCTTTTGGTAGTAATCAGTACTACTCCGTTTGCTCCACGAGAACCATAAATGGCTGCTGCAGAGGCATCTTTTAGGATTTCAATAGACTCAATGTCATTCGGGTTAAGGTCTGCCAATGAGTTAAACTCATATCCACCAGTAAACAGTCTGGAGTTGTTATCCTGTGTCATGGGGATACCATCTACCACATAAAGCGGCTTACTACTGGCTGTAATAGAAGTAGCACCACGGATCTGTACATTCAGACCTGCTCCAGGCTGACCAGATACACTGCTGATCAATACCCCGGCAGCTCTACCCTGCATGGCTTGCTCCAAACTGGTTACAGGAGCTACTTCTACCTCCTTGGAACCAATAGAACTAATGGCAGCGGTGATATCTCCCTTTCTTTGCGAACCGTAGCCTGTCACGATTACTTCGTCAAGAGCGAGGGCATCATCTTGTAGAGAAATGTTGAAAGTGGTTTGGCTTCCCACCGTGATCTCATCAGTAGCTTTTCCGAGAAAGGCTACGATTAATACGGCGTCATCTCCAGGAACATCGAGGCTAAATGCTCCATTTTCGTCAGTTAGTGCGCCATAGGTAGTCCCTTTTAGCAGTACACTAGCGCCCTGTAATGGGCTCCCGTCAGTTGACGTTACTACTCCGCTGATGGCTTTTTGTGCCATAGCTTCAAAGCTACATAGCATAAAAAACAATCCACAGAAAAGTGTAAATAGTTTTCTCATACATAAATTTGGTTAGGTTTTTAAATTGACAATCAACAGAAAGAACGTAAATTTTTCAGTTAGGTACCTTCAAATAACTAGAACCTGTCAAATAACTTCTTCTATCTAGGCAATCAGTCGGCGAAGTTAACGGGATAAACTGACATTTACCATATTATTGATAATCTTTTGGGAAAAATGACGATTTTATATTATTCGCCTGTTGATTTTGAAATTATATTAGTCCCTCCTGAAAATTCACTGATCAGCCTCTTTTTTACTTCATATTGAGGTAATAAAAAAAGCCCACTCAAATGAGCGGGCCTTACAGTTACTGTAGGTATTGGGTTAATTAATAACCCGGGTTTTGAACCAGTGCCTGATTGACATCCATTTCTCTTTGAGGAATGGGATACACCAGTTCATTTGCATCGAAACTTAGGCTTCCTATAGCCATTCTGTTTCTTTTCTTATCTCTGAAAGAATGTCCTTCAAACTTTAGCTCCAGACTTCTTTCCTGTAGAATGCTTTCCAGCGAAATAGACCCGGCATCTGTGGCGGGAAGACCTACTCTGGCACGGATGATATTCAGATCTTCAGCAGCGCCAGTAGCATCACCTGCTCTAAAGCGGGTTTCTGCACGAGTCAGGTACATTTCTGCCAAACGGACAATGTTGATGTTTCCATCTTGGTTAGCATTGTCCTGCCATTTTCCGGTGCGTGGAATTCCATTTCCGTCTATGTAGAAGAAATCCCGTCTGGCATCACCGGCTTCATATTTTGCCAGGTGAGCTTCCGTAATATCTATATCTCCTCTTCCTCCTCTTGCTTCACCAGCATAAAAGAGAATGAAATCATTCAGACCATCCTGGGTAGTTACCTCCATAGCAAAGATATCTTCCGTCGTATTTCCAGACTGATTGAAGGCATCAGCGTAGTTAGCGGTAAGTGAGAACGCATTGGAACGTATGACTCTATCAACTTCTTCCTGAGCTTCAGGGAAACGCTCTTGCATCAGATATACTCTGGATAGAAATCCACTGGCAGCGAATGTAGTAGCAAAGATGCTATTGTTTTCAGGCAGCAGATTCTTGGCATCTGTTAAGTCAGAAATGATCTGAGCATACACTTCCGCCACAGAGTTTCTGGGAATTTCACTGGCAGCATCAATGCTACGGGTAGGCGTAAGAACAAGTGGCACTCCAGCATTAGCAGCCGGATCTCCATCAACCCATGTTTTTGCGCATCTGTTGATCAGGTCAAAGTAGATGATAGCTCTGACAAACTTGGCTTCTCCTTCTACCTGGGCTCTTAGATCCGTATTTACCACATCCAGGGCACTCAGCACATTGTTGGCTCTGTTGATGGCCTCATAGCTTTCCAGCCAGAAACGCTCTACATCCAGGTTTTGTACCAAAATCCTTTTTTGAAAGATCTGCTCAGGTTCTTCAAAAGTACCTGCCCAAATCAGATCTCCATCATCAGCAAATAACTCTGCCAGGTGCTGACCGCCTCCCATGACATCATTGTCACCCAGGCCGTCATATGCACCTACCAGGGCCGCCAATACGTTACGCTCTGTACTCAATGCAGTAGATTCATCTATGGACTGCTGAGGTTGAACGTCGAGTTGCTCATCACAGGCAGTCATAGCCAGAGCGATAAAGCATAAAGTGAAAAGATATATTCTTAATTGATTCATGTTTTTTCTAATGGTTAATTCTGACGGATTGTGACTAGAAGCCTACGCTGGCACCGAATACTATGGTTCTTGCCTGAGGACCTGAATAGAAATCATTTCCAAGCCCAATGTTACCTGCTATGTAGTCGGCATTCACTTCAGGATCCCATCCTTCATAGTCAGTCCAAATAGCCAGGTTTTGTCCGGTAACGTAAAGTCTTACCTTGTCTATGCCCACACGGCTGGTAACGGTCTGAGGAAGTGTGTAACCCAGGGTAACAGTTTTTAATCTGAGGTATGAGCCATCACTCAGGAATCTGGAAGACTCAGCAGAACCACCCAGGAATCTTAACTGAGGAATATCCGTCTGATCTCCAGGCTGCTGCCATCTGTCTAGCACTCTTTTGTCCTGGTTGTCAAACCATCCGAAACCATCCATCTGGAAAACGCCACCGCCATTGTAGATTTCGTTTCCTTGTACACCCTGAATGAAGACGGCCAGGTCTATCCCTTTCCATGAGAAGGTGTTGTTCATTCCGTAGATAAAGTCTGGATTAGGATCTCCAATCACGACTCTTTCTGCGTCATTAATATTGTTGGTCGTATTTCTATCTCTTCCACCACCAGCTAATTCAGTGTTCAGATAGTAAAGAGCATCTCCATTCTCAGGATCTACACCAGCATACTCAGGGGCAAAGAATACCCCAATAGATTGTCCTTCTACGGCTCTGTTGATGAATCCACCTTCTATGATTTGACCTTGGAGATCTGTGATTTCATTGGTGTTAGCGGCAAAGTTCAGGCTTGTACTCCAACGGAAATCTCCAATCAGGTTCTCAGTGTTCAGCACAAACTCAAAACCTGAGTTTTGTAATTCTCCAACGTTTCTTAGCTGAGAAATAAATCCTGTAGTCGCAGGAACATTTACGTTTAGCAGTAAATCGTCAGTATTCTTCACGTAGTAATCGATCTCACCGGAAATTCTGTCTTCCAGGAAACCGAAGTCTATCCCTACATCTATCTGGGTGGTATTTTCCCATTTCAGGTTTGGGTTAGGAGACTGGGTAGGAGAAATACCAGAGTTCCCTCCGAAAGCGGCAGCACCTCCCCATAAACCACGTGATGGGAAGTTGGCAATTGGTGTATTACCGGTAACCCCAAAGCTGGCTCTCAATTTCAGGAAGCTTAGAACAGGATTTTCAGAAAGGAAATTCTCCTCTGAAAGAATCCATCCTACTGAAGCAGAAGGGAAGAAACCATATCTCTCATCCTCTCCAAATCTGGAATCTCCGTCTATACGGGCGGAGGCAGAAAGCAGATACTTATTCTGGAATTTGTAGTTGGCTCTCAGGAAGTAAGAAACGATGTTGAAGATAGTTCCTACAGAGGTACCTTCATTGATCTCGGCAGCACTTGCCAGTTTACGGAAGTCATCATTAGGGAAGTTTATCCCTGCCACCTGTGCAAACTCATTGGTAGATTCCTGGAAACTCATTCCCGCTACAGCATTCACAGAATGTTCTCCAAATAGCTGATTGAAGGTAAAGTAGTTATTGGTGGAATAGTTAAGGACATGACGGAAGGTGTTCTCTCCACGACCATTGTTCTGTCCGGTGTTTCTAGCCACACGACTGTTGAAGTAAGTTTCCTCATTCTGAGAAAGAAAATCTACTCCAAACTCAGTTCTAAAGCTCAGGCTGGAGAGTAGCTGCCAATCGAAATATACGTTCCCCAATGAACGGAAGACCGTTTGTCTCTGGAACACATTGTCTTCATAAAGGAGTCCATTGAAGTAAACCGTACGATCAAACAGTTCCTCTGGATTATCTGGATCGTTTTTAGGCTGTACCGGTGGCAAGGCAACTAGCTGAAGCGGTGTAGCAAAGGAGTTATCAGAAGAAACCCTGCTATTGATGGTTCTGGCCAGACTCAGCTTCATCCCTATCTTGATGTTGTCGCTGGTTTGGTGATCCAGGTTTAGTCTTCCGCTGAAACGCTCGAAGTCATTCCCTATCATGATCCCTACCTGATCTAACATAGATCCACTGAGGTAGAACCTTGTTTTATCATTTCCCCCACTGGCGTTTACATCTATCTGCTGGAATCCGGCCTCATCGTCAAAGGCTTCTTCCTGCCAGTCAGTATCATTATTCTGATCCCAGCCTGGGATACGTCTGTCTCTCCACTCATTAGCAGAAAGCCCGAAAACCAGTCCGTCAGCATCAGCGACGTTATTAAAGGCTTCTTCCCATAGCTGATTATATTCCTGTCCATTTAGCCACTCTCTCCTACGGGAAGGCTCACTGAAGCCTATGCTGTAGCCTACATTGAAGTTGGTCTTTCCGGCAGAACCCTGCTTGGTGGTAATGATAACTACCCCGTTAGAAGCTCTGGAACCATAGATGGCTGCAGCAGAAGCATCCTTTAGGATTTCTATAGATTCAATGTCATTGAAGTTTAAGTCAGCTAATGGACTTGTGGTAGCAGAAGGGGTAGTAGGAGTAGTCCCTATGATAGAAGACTGGTTGTCAGAAGTAATGACAATACCATCTACTACGTATAGAGGTTCATTACTGGCGGTGACGGAAGCGGATCCTCTGATTCGGATGTTAATTCCATTTCCCAGTTTCCCGTTTTGCTTGGAGACAAATACACCAGCAGCTCTACCCTGTAAGGCAGACTCAAAGCTGGTTACAGGAACGTTCTCAATATCAGCTCCATCTACCTTGGCAATGTTACCCGTCAGATCTCTCTTAATAGTAGATCCAAAACCAGTAATTATGACCTCTTCCAGGGCCATAGCATCATTTACCATAGTAACAGAGAATGCGTCGTCTGTCCCAACGACAATTTCCTGACTGACTTTTCCAAGAAAGGAAATTAAAAGAACGGAATTGTTATCAGGGACTTCAAGGGAAAAGAAACCCTGAGCGTTGGTGAAGGCCCCAACGGTGGTACCCTTAATCAGGACGCTTGCTCCTGGCAACGGACCACTCTCATCACTCACTTGCCCTGTAATAGTTTTTTGAGCATAAGCCTCAAAACTACAGAGCATAAGAAACAGCGCGCTAACTAGCGTAAATAGTTTTCTCATACATCTAGGTTGGTTAGTAAACTTGTAACAAATTGTTTTTCAGCCAATAATGTTACTGAAAAACCTTCATCCTAGATCTGAGCAGAAATCTGCTCAGATCTAG
>JBCBKZ010000272.1:0-6972 GCA_038520955.1 Bacteroidota bacterium
ATTGGTTTCATTTGTATCTAAACTTGGCAGCTTCTGAACTAATTCGGAGCTGCTTTTCTTTTGGTGCTTTTACTGGTAGCGGGAAGATAAAACAGTGTCTTTATGACTATACAATGTATTATGAAAAAAATTACAATCCTGGCCCTCTTTCTGGGGATTTTTATCCATGGAAGAAGTGAAGAATATACCCTCAGTTCTCCTGCCAAGAACATACAGCTAACGGTTAAAACCACAGATAAACTCTACTATAAAGTACAGTACAAAGGAAAGGATGTCATCTGGTATTCTCCCTTATCAATGACCTTGGCGGACGGAAGGACACTAGGTAAGAATCCTAAAGTGAATTCTCACAGTAGCGAGGAAGTGAATGAAACCATTAATACGGTTTGGGGAAACAGGACCCTGATAAAAGATCATTATCAAGAGCTGACCCTGAAAATGAAGGGAAATTATTCCCTCATCTTTAGAGCCTATGATGATGGGGTGGCCTACCGTTTTGTAACAGACTTTAAGGAGAATATTAAGATAAGGGCGGAAGAGATCTCATACAGATTTAAAGAAAATCATAATTTGCTGGCCCATGTCGTAGGTGATTTCCAGACCTCCTATGAGAAGCTGTACACCTCCTATAAAATTTCAGATGTAGTGGAGAAAGACTTCATCTCTTTACCTCTGTTAGTAGATCAGGGAGATACCAAAGTCGTAATCGCAGAATCTGATCTTTATGATTATCCCGGTTTTTATCTCATGAAGAGGGAAAGAGTCATTAACTATTTTCTGGAAGGGACTCTACCAGCTTTTCCCACAAAAGAAGAACGAGGAGGACATAATGATTTCAACTATAGAGTAGAAGCAAGAGCTAATTACCTGGCAGAAACAGAGGGAAAGAGAAACTTCCCCTGGCGGGTAATGATTATCACCGATAAAGACCACGAGCTGGTTCACAATGACATGGTGTATAAACTGGCTCGCCCTGCGCAGATAGATACTGACTGGATCAAGCCAGGTCTGGTTTCCTGGGATTGGTGGAATGACTGGAACTTAAAAGGAGTGGACTTTGAAACAGGGGTTAATACACGCACCTATAAGTATTATATAGACTTTGCAGCTGAGAATGGACTGGATTATGTGATTCTGGATGAAGGCTGGTCTGATCAGTTTGATCTCCTACTTATGAAAGAGAATGTAGATGTACCCTACTTGGTAGAATATGGAAAGAAAAAGGGAGTGGATTTGATCCTTTGGGCAGTATGGTACACGCTGGACAGGCAAATGCAGGAAGCTCTGGATCTCTTTGAAGAATGGGGGGTAGCAGGTATCAAGGTAGACTTCATAGACCGAGATGATCAAATAGCCATAAACTTTTATGAGAGGCTGGTTAGAGAATCTGCTAAACGAAAGTTATTGGTGGATTATCATGGCTGTTCAAAACCCACCGGACTACACAGAACTTATCCCAACCTGATCAATTATGAAGGTGTCCGAGGAAATGAGTTCAACAAATTCAGTTCAGAAGAAACGCCCGATCACAATCTTGACATCATCTTCACACGTATGGTCGTGGGACCTATGGATTATACGCCTGGGGCTATGCGAAACTCCACCAAAGGAAACTGGGTCATGGATAACAGTAATCCCATGAGCTACGGGACACGTGCACATCAACTGGGTATGTACGTAGTCTATTACGCTCCCCTTCAAATGCTATGTGATGCTCCCACCGCTTACGCGGCTGAACCTAAGATATTGGATTTTCTCTCAAAAGTACCTGTTACCTGGGATGAAACTATCAGCCTGGATGGTAAGGTGGGAGAGTACATCCTTCTGGCTCGTCAAAAAGGAAATGACTGGTATGTGGGAGCCATGACCAACTGGGATGGTAGAACTCTTGAAGTGGACTTCTCATTCCTGCCTGCTGGTACCTACGAGGCCACCATGTATCTGGATGGGGTAAATGCACACAGGAAAGCAGAAGATACCATGATCAAGAAGATGGAGGTGAATAGCTCCTCTACCTTTAGTCTGGAACTTAAACCTGGAGGAGGAGCAGCTATGGTATTAAAAAAGAAGTAAATCCTACTTCTTTTTCTTCTTCTTTTTGGGAGGCTTGCAAGACTTGCAGTAGTCAGCATATTCAGCTAGTAAATCTTGGATGTAGGAATCCCATTCATCCTGCTTTTTAGGGAGGTTGCCAAAATCAGTCTCCTTGGAATACCGTGATAATAAGGCTGACATTTCCTCGCTGATTTCGCTGTAATAAATCTCTGCTTTTCCAGCATTTAGGCCCATACGATTTTCATGGAACTTCTTTCTAAGCTTTCTGGCAGAGAGTTCGGAAAGATTAAAAGTGGTGCGGGCATACTTTAGTAACATTTCTGTACTAGGACCCTCATCTAGCCATGAGGCAAGTGGTTGGAAACTTGAGGTTACCACCTTGTTAACATTTCCAAACATGACCTGATAGCTGGCAAAATTATACTCTATGAGGGTGGCAGGATAAATGGTTTGCATACTGCCTGAATTCGGAGCAGGCGCTCTGAAATCAGATGCCTGAAGTTTATAATCTTCTGACCATTCTATTTTTGATTGAGCCTGTACAGTGAAAAAAGAGAAGATGAGAATAAGGGGTAGAGAAACCTGAAATAACTTCATTTATTCGAGTAACAGCCTGACTAATTTCTCTCTAATTAAGGAGGAGAAACTTTTTATCCAAAATTCAATCGGTAATAAAATCTTTAGATATTTTATTGCGTATAATTTATGGAAAGCAATTATAAAAAACGGATTTTTTTCCCATGATTTCTGAGAAAGAAAGTATAGGCTACAAAGTAGACACCTTGAGGATTTTTGTTCGCGACTTGAATGAGGCCATGGCCTTTTATCAACAGGGTTTGGGGATAGCCGTGAAATCATTCGATGAAGAACTTGGTTGGGCAGAACTAGACATGGGAGAGGGAATTACCACTCGCCTTGAGTGGGTATATCCATTTTCCGGTGAGTTTCAGACACGGGTAGGAAGGTTCCTGGGAATTTCTCTGGCTGTGGAAGATTTACAACAAGTATACGAGAAACTTTCCTCAAGAGGGGTCATCTTTATCAAGGTACCTCAAAAACACGCTTCCGGGACATTGGTAGCTCATTTACAGGACCCTTCCGGGAATGTACTTACCTTGATAGAGAAGTAAAGCTTACTGAGCATCCCACTTCCGTTTGTGGAGGAAATGGATATTGGAGAATCCTAGTTGCTCGATCTTAGCGTCTAAGCCAAACATTCTATTGTCATAGTGGAGGGGAATAATAGCACCCCATCCCATTTCATCAATTATCTTCTTTTTTTGAAGTAGTTCAAAGAAGGGAATCATGACCACGTCTGCCTCCTGCCAAAGCGCCCTTATGAAAGCTTTCTTTAGGTGGACGAGATTGGCATCTCCCGTATGGAGCAACCTCAATCCGTTTATTTCCAACAGGTAACAGTTATTCTTTTTCTGACTATTAGCCACATGTGGCAGACGGATCACCGTAATTGGAATACCGCCAAAGGAGAACTTCTGGGTACTAAATACCTCCTGTTCAATGGTTACTGATTCGTCCAGTCCTATCTTGATTTCCGGACTAAACATAAACAGGTCAGTTCTGTGAGCCAGTTTTTCAGTTAGTTTATCACTGGCATGATCCTTATGATGGTGGGTAATGAGTATATGTGTCAGCTTTTGTGTGCCACTATCTACCAATAATTTTTCTACAATTTCATTTGAAGGGGCATCATAGTCTTCCAGCAAAGGCTCGAAAAGGCCATCTATTAAAATTCTCTTTTCTCCAGCTTCTATGAGAACCCCCATGTTTGCCACATATTCTATGCTGAGCTGGGCAGAAACTGATGATAAGCCTGTAAAGAATAGTAAGACCGTAAGCCTGAAGTTTCTCATACCAGTTGTATTATGGACTGACAGGTTCTTGCTGAGTAACACAGTGAATCCCTCCACCATGATAGTTCAGCTTCATCACATCCAGAAAGATCAGTTCTCTATCAGGAAAAACCTGAGAGAATATGGCTTTCACCTTTTCCTCTTTTTCTTCAGAAGCGCCTTCTTCAGCTACATAGGTAGGCAGTAATACCGCTCCATTGGTAACCAGGTAATTCATATAACTGGAAGCAGAGACCCATTTGATAGGCTGTCCAGGTGTCAGAACGCCATGTTTAGGAATCCAGCCAGCAGGAATTTGCCATTCTGACCTGTCCTTCCAGTTAACAGACCTCCCATCCTTGGCTACGGTTGTTTCCATATACATCAGATCTGGTAAGGGCACCTTAATGATGGTGAAGGCCTTACCATCCTGGTCTTTAGCCTTTTCCAGAATCTGGAGATTCTCAGACATTCGTTGGTAGTTCAACTCGTTGATAGGATGTGAGGCGCGTTCCTCTTCCTCTACCCAAGCCAGGAGAATGGTACTATCATTGGCAAAGCGGACAAACTCATCTGTATGCCCAAAGGTGCCATATCCATAGTAGCCATCTATTATCTCAGCAAAGTGGAGCGCATCTTCCACCAATCCACTTTTCATCCAGATGATGTTACTGACACCTAATACTCGTTTGAACTCAGATTCTATGTACGATCGGCTTAGGTCAGGATTACGTTGAAAGGTAACATCCTCACAGAGAATGAGTGTCCCTTCTCCATTTACCTCTATGGAACCCCCTTCCATGATCACGTCTGTCTTGATAGGAGGTAGTCCTTCACTTGCCCCCATCAAGCTATCAATGATACCTGCCTGCGAAGCCATTTCTTCCAGAAGGGAGGTAATGCTATCCTGATTACCTTCAAATAGATCATCGAGGACTCCCGGCATACCATACATGCTCCAGTTAAAATCTACGACCCGCTTTTCTCCTACCTCATTCACCAGATAAGTAGCTCCATGGTCCCTCATCCAAATCCTGTTATCTGCCATTATATGGTAGGAAATTCTACTGGTGTCCAATCCTATCTGGTTTAGGGTATCTTTCAGGGAAATCAGTGCTTCCTCAGAATAGGTGATGACTTTAAGAGGTACCTTATCAAAAAGGGACCGGGTAATGTCCAGAAAAGGAGCTATGTAAGGATCATATTCTGACCATCCAAGCCAAACAGCAGCATGTTCCTCATACTCTGCTGGCATGTAGAAGGCATCTGATGGAAGCTGCTTTTTTTCTACACAGCTTGAGAATAGCCATAGGATAGCAAACAAGAGAGATGCATATTTAAGCGTGTTCATGTGTAAATTTGGTTGTTGAAAGAATAATTAGCGCTTTTTTGCTGAATTTTCTGCCATGGCAATTCATTTCAGTCCTAAAACTAGGAGAAACATTGGGAAGTTGATTCCATATGGAGTTATCTGGTTAGTCACAGGGTGGATATTTCTATTTGCAGAAGAGGCAGCAACAGCCGGACTAGGGAAGCTTCCAGAAGGAGTAATTGAGCTCAGCCTACCTGTCTTTATCTTTGCGAGTCTGGCTTCATTTGCTGTAGGGCTGTTGGTGGGGGTAATAGAGCTGGTATGGCTGGAAGACGCTTTTAAGGATAGGAGTTTCTCCCAGAAGCTATTTTTTAAAGTGGGTATTTATCTCCTCATCATGCTGAGCATCATCATGATCACCTATCCTATAGCAAATGCCATAGAGGAAAATAGATCTGTCCTGGATGTGGAGGTCTGGCAGAAGCTGGGACGCTACCTAATTAGCATCAATTTTATTAGTACGCTGGTTCAGATGGCATTTAGCCTATTCATTGTATTCTTCTATGCTGGTATTCGAGCTAATGTAGGACAGGGAGTCCTGCTCAACTTCTTTACAGGCAAGTACCATAAACCCGTAGAGGAGAATAGAATTTTCATGTTCCTGGATATGAAGTCCTCCACTACCATAGCTGAAAGACTAGGACATACCCGTTATTTTGAGCTGCTCAGAAAGTATTACAGCTCCCTCTCTGATGCCATCATAGCTCACCATGGGGATGTATATCAATACATAGGGGATGAAATCGTCATTACCTGGGAGTATGAAGCCGGGCTAAGCCATGCCAACTGTATTGATTGCTTTTTCAGCATGAAAGAAACGCTGCAAAAGAAGGGGGCTGATTTTGAAAAGGCTTTCGGTTTTCTACCCACTTTCAAAGCGGGCCTACATCTGGGTGAAGTAACCACTGGAGAAATAGGTGCCTTGAAAAAGGAAATCTTCTATACCGGGGATGTCTTAAATGTTACCTCTCGTATCCAGTCTCTCTGCAATCAGTTCCAGAAAGACTTCCTGGTCTCAGAAGAACTCATCAACATGCTCCCTAAAGAGCTTGACTATCCCACGGAATCCCTCGGTAAGTACATGCTGAAAGGCAGGAAAGAAGCTATAGGGATCGTAGCGGTGGGGTAGGGGCTAACAACTCTCCCTGGACATAAAATTTACTCTTGGATGGAGATTTAGAGATAGGTGTTATAAGTAGTTGATGAACCCATGGCAAACGGGTAGTAAGTTGGGTGAATTCTTACCCTTTTAATTTGGGTTTCCCTGTCATTGGTTGGCCATAGAGCTGATAGGCTTGAAAAATGCCATGTAAGAGGTAGCTACAAATGAGGTAAATTTCTTCATTGAAGGGACTATTGATCCCTAAAACACTACATATCGAAAATGATGTGAGTATGAGGAGCTGAAAACCAGATAATTATAAGGGGTGTTTAAATGGCTAACTACATTTTACACTGAAAATTTGAGAATATATAGCTGCTTGTTAGCTGAGGTTGAAGGGAGATAGGTTCCTTTGATTAGTAATTATTGTTCGAAGATTTACAAAAATGTGGATAAATATTTCCATTCATGAAAAAAAAGATCTAATTATTTCCATTCTCATATTTTGAAGGCGAATGCTGTTAAATCTTTAGGATTCCCTCCTATTTTCTGAGAAATCCTTCTTTGCTATCAGGCTAAGAAAATATTCATTA
>JBCBKZ010000273.1:0-6970 GCA_038520955.1 Bacteroidota bacterium
GTCTTATACAAATCGATACTACAGAAATATTGGGATAAAGGTTAGCCCTGAAAACCTTCCTGAGACTCTGGCTTTTCTCGAAGAATCCTATAAGGAGTTCTCTTCCTATCCTTTTAGCTTCAGCTTTCTGGACGATGAGTTCCAGGAATTATATACCTCAGACCTTAGACTGGGTAAGATCCTTGGATTCTTTACCTTCCTCTCCATCCTCATAGGAGCGCTAGGACTATTTGGGCTTGCAGCAGTTACTGCCAAGCAAAGAATGAAGGAGATTGGGATTCGGAAAGTATTAGGTGCCAGTACACAGCAAATCGTATCCCTGCTTTCTTATGACTTTGTCATCTTACTAGCAGTGGGCTTCATCTTAGCGGTCCCTATTTCCTGGTACTCCATGAACATCTGGTTAGAAGAATTTGCCTACAGAATCTCTATTGAGTGGTGGATATTTGCATTGGCAGGCATGCTGGCCGTTTTCATGGCCCTACTCACGGTAAGTTCACAGTCCTTTCAGGCAGCCCGACTGAATCCGGTAGACTCCTTACGGGCCGAGTAAAGAGTCTCATTCCATTAGCATATACTTTTGGCCACAGATTCAAAGATGCTGTTTGAAGGCTATCTGTGAATCTGTGGCTTATTTTTAGTTCTCAGCAAAGTACTGGTAGATCGCGCTGAAGTCTTTTCTACCCAGGCCATTCTTCTTAGCCAGTGCAAATAGGTCCTTACTAAGATTAGCCATAAAGAGGGGCTGATCCAGCTCGTAGCCTGTCTTACTGACTAGCTCTAAGTCTTTTTGCATCCATTCCAGGGGGAACTGTACCTCATAGTCATTCTGGCGAATCATTTCAGCTTTAAACTTGGTAAAGGGAGCTGCTACCACCAGATTGGGAAGGAAGCTGAGGAGAAAGTCCTTATCCAGTCCCATCTTTTCTCCCAGGATGACGTTCTCTGCAAATACGAGCATGGATTGCGCCAGCATGGCATTCACCAACATTTTCAAAGCGGAACCTTTGCCTTTCTCCCCTACGTGCAAGACCTTCTTACTCATATGCTCCATCAGAGGTTCTGCTTTCTTTAGATTCTCTTCTTCTCCCCCTACAAAGAAAATGAGTTCTGCACTCGCTGCCTGAGGTTTAGAACCCGCCACAGGTGCATCCAGGAAATGAATACCTGCAGCTTCTGCCCGTTCATGACAGGATAAGGAGTAGGAAGGGTTCACGGTGGTAGAATCAACCCACAAGGCCCCTTCTTTCATATTCTTCATTATCCCATCTTCCCCAAAAGCTAGCTGTTCTACCACTTCAGGCGTGGATAGCATGCTAAAGACTATATCTGCCTCCTTCACAGCTTCCGCTACAGAACTTGCCAGGCTGGCACCCGCTTTTACTAACTCATCTGCTGCTGAGGTAGTCCGGTTGTACACGGTTAATTCAACTCCGTTTTTGAGAAGATTTTGCGCCATCCGGCTGCCCATAATTCCGAGACCTATAAAACTTACTTTCATACCTTATTTCTTTTCTACTAAGGTAAAGTAGCTTCAATTCTCATGATGACGGAAAAGCGTCAGCTATACCGATTCTTATTCAGAAAATCAGATTCATTCAATAAAATTGAATTCAACCTGGATTAACAAGGTCGTTGAGGTTCTCGAAACGACTTAGGTTCGTTCTAGCATAATGCCTTCGAGAGCCTCAGGCAACTTGAAAACTGGATATGGTCATGGGTTCAAGTATCCAGGATGGAGCTGGTGGGCGAGTTGGCCGGGGGTAAGTTGGTATTTCTTTTTAAACTCACTGATGAAGTGGGAAGAGCTTTCATAGCCTACTTCCTGGGCAAGTTCGTTGCTGCTTTTGGGCATCTGAGTAAGTGTCTCGTATGCCCTGTGCAGGCGCATGTCCTTCAGCCACTGATGTGGGGTAGTCCCAAATAGTCGCTTGAAATCACGCCTAAAGCTACTTACGCTTCTCCCAGTGAGAATGGCAAAATCTTCTGTAGTAAGTGATTTATCAAAGTGGGTGGTCATGAACTGCTTGAGGTTCCTCTGCTGAGGCTGGTAAAAGATCTGTTCCAAGCCTATGCCATATATGCTCACCATCTGTGCCTGCAAAAGGTAAAGCAATTCCAGGAACTTGGTATTCATGAGTTGATCCGTTTGCCCATACATATCCTTATAGGAATGTACGGTTTGAAGCCAGGATTGTACCAGCTCATTGGTGGGTAGCACTCCTGCCTTTGGCGTATTTTCTGATTTCTTTGGTTTGGCCTGTACCTCCTTGAGAAAATGGGACACCTGCTCATCAGAGAAAAACAGTAAAGTGGTCCTAAATTCTCCTTCTTGAGAAATGAGATCTGAAACAGTGTAGAGGCCCTTTGGAAAAATCCCTAATTGACCTGTCTGTAGCTTGAGCGAACTTCCGTCCTGAAAGGAAAATTGGTGGGTGCCCGCAGATACTATGCTGACGAAATGTTGTGCTGCATAACTCTGACTTCCCAATTTATCCTCCATGATTCTTTTCTCCAGGATCAAGGAGGACTGGGTATCCAGCAAAACATTCACTTCCGGGAGCGATAGTAATCTTTGGGGAACTGATAGCATACTTAAAAATAGAAAAAGAAAACCCAGCATTAAAATGGTGGGCTTACATCCTTTCTATGAGGCCACCATTTTAATGGTGGAGGATTACTTCGCGACTTTGCGTGAAAAATTATACACGCTAAGACGCAAAGCCGCCAAGAAAAAAATCTTCTAATCCTTCTACACCCCGAAAGGCATCAAGCGGAATATCTTACCAGGCTCCTCCACAGCGATGTAGATGTACCCATCTGGGCCTACTCTTACATTTCTCACTCTTCCTACGCCTTCTAATAGTTTCTCTCTACCTACAATCTTTTCACCATCCAGTTTGATCAACTCGCAGTACTGATACTTGAGTGAACCTACCAGCAGGCTATTCTCCAAACCAGGATATTTATCTGAGGTTAGGAAGGCCATGCCACATGGGGCAATGGAAGGGACATAGTAATCCAGTGGCTGCTCCATTCCTTCTTTCTCGGTAATGCTGGTGAAAGTGGTACCGTTATAGTTGATTCCGTAAGAGATCACAGGCCATCCATAGTTCAGCCCCGGACGATTAATGTTAATCTCATCTCCTCCACGAGGGCCATGCTCATGCGACCATATCTGACCAGTAACAGGATTCATGGCTACCCCTTGCGGATTTCTGTGCCCGTAGGAATAAATGGTGGGCATAGCTCCTTCTGTATTCACAAAAGGATTATCATCAGGTACTGAACCATCATCATACACCCTGTGGATCTTCCCGCAATGATTTCCTAAATCCTGGGGATTCTCATCTCTGCTCCCTCTGTCTCCGACTGAGAAGAATAAATATCCGTCTCTGTCAAATTCCAATCTGGACCCAAAGTGGTATGGCTTACTTGAGTAAGGCTCAGCGATAAATATATCTTCAGCATTTACCAGCTCATTTCCATCCAGTTCTGCTTTCATGATGGCAGTAGTCCCAATGGTCTTCCCCCCCTCTTTTTTAGGCTTGGAGTAGGACAGGTAGACTAAGTTATTCTCATCATAATCTGGATGTAGCTCTACATCCAGTAATCCACCCTGCCCAAAATCACGTACTTCTGGCAGACCTTTTACTTTAGTCAACTTCCCATCAGTCCCTCGTCTAAACAGAGTTCCTGATTTCTCGGTTATTAGCATATCCCCATCAGGGAGGAAGGCCAGCCCCCAGGGAGACTCCATCCCATCAGCAATGGTATCCAGCTCATATTTAAAAGAAGCAGTGGTAAACGTATCTGTCTTTATTTCTTCCTCTTCAAATGCATATTGACTTTCTCTCTCTGCTGCCTTAAGGACATAGTCTGCCAGGCCCGACATTTGGGCGTCTGTTAAAGCAGCTCCGAATGCAGGCATTCCCAGATCTACCAATCCCACATTAATGGTCTTCATGATGGAGTCCTTATTCTTCCCTCTTTTCCACTCTCTATCCAAAAAGCCATTGAGTTTTTTTCCATGACAACTTGCACATAGGGTTTGGTAGGTCTGATCTATGGTATCTACCTCTGCTATGAGACTTTTCTCTGCTGTATGTACAGAATTATCTAGTTGGATGACATTAAGGCTTACCAGTAGGATGAGTATGCCTGCTACGCCAAATAGTAGTGTGAAGTACTTCATTCTCTTAGGGTGTTGTTCTTAGGTAGGCTCAAGTTAGTGAATTGCCGCTTGTAAGCATAACAGCTAGCAGAATATCCTATGCTTTCCAGCGTATGCGCTAGTACTTCCGGGGATTGGTGAGGCCCATTTTGAGCTTTTCTGCTACGGTCAGCGCTTTCTCTATTCTCAAGTCAGAAGATTTTACAGAAATAATCCAATGAACGATGCTCCTTTTATTTCCATCTGTGAGCTTCTTGAAGACCTCTTCTGCCTCCCAGTCCGTATCCAGTACTGCCTTTAATTCTTCAGGCATGGCCAACTGGAATTCGGTGGTATCTTCCTGTAAGCGGACTTGTAGCTCCTCTCCAATCTCTATACCTGCTGCTTTTTGAACCTTTTTCCCTGCATACACATAGTAGCCTTGATTCTTACGAGTCTGAAGGGAAGCATGGTACGTATATTCTCCATTCACTTCCACCATTACCCGCTTATGGCCTTCCGCTCTCCATGCATCTCCCATTTCCTGGCTAATGGGTATAATGCCCATATGTCCGTTAGAGATGAGGGTTACTGGGAAGGAATCTTTGTGCATGGGGATTTAGCTTACATCCACTATCGTCAGGGTTAAACCCGACACTAGTGGATGATCTGTTTATTAATTTGTCTCGGCTACGGTTTCCTGTTCTGGCACATTCTCAAACCATGTGAAGTAAATGGTCATGACTAAGGATAAAGCCAGATATCCACCTACCATCATGGAAGCGCCTGGAATAAAGGAGTCCAACATATACCAGCCTTCCATTCTCATCATGAGAATGACCCCAAATAGCGTCTTGGCCAGCTCAATGGGCAATGCCCATTTATGCCTATCCATGAGGGTAGTATAGGAAAAGATAGAAACCATGAGGAAGCTGGTATAGGTCAGCAGATCAGGAATACTGAATTCCGCAATTTTCACCAGCATATAGAACATGAGGACATTATTAATCACTAACTGCGCCCATGCCCAGGCCTGAAATAGCGGAGAGGCAGGGGTATCATATTTAGGTCTGGCAAAGGGATCCGTTACTACCTCCACCGGATAATTCTCTTTTACGTCTTCAGGTCTCCATCCTGTGGGCATAAACCATATTCTCAGCTTGTCCCACCAGGAAGAGGTTCTCCAGGCATCTTGAATGAGTTGCCATAGGTGCATGAAGTTGATGAGGATGGGGTTCCAGGTTTTGACAGGTTTCTTGGTTCCATACACTGGAGGAACATCATCCATCTCTGCCTGGAAAGTTCCAAACCACTTATCCCAAACAATGAATATTTCGGAGAAATTTTTGTCTATATATTCTGGATTGATGGCATGGTGCACCCTATGATGAGAGGGCGTAACAATGATATGTTCCAGAATTCCCATTCTGTTGATGAGGGTAGTATGATACCAAAACTGGGCAAAAAGGTGGATTGGCGCCACTATCCCTACTACCTCTGCTGGTATCCCAATGAGAGCCATGGGGATGTACAGGAAGAAGTAAATGCCCACAAAGGTGGAAATGGTCTGCCTTAGTGCACAGGAGAGGTTAAACTCCTCACTGCTATGGTGTACAATGTGCCTGTTCCAGAACACATTCACCACATGGTTAAACCTATGAGACCAGTATCCTGCAAAGTCGTGCCCTATAAAGGCGAGGATGAATAGCCAAAGCGTAGACTTGATTTCAAACATGGCGAAGTGTTCCACCATCCATTCATAACTCAGAATGATAACCGTAAGCCCCATGAAGTTCTTGAGGGTATTGGTCATACCTGAACTCAGACTGGAAATGGTGTCCATAGGTCGGTTTACCTTTTTCCCCATCAGCCTAGCCGCGATAGACTCTATGATGATGAGTATCACGAAAAAGGGGATGCCGTAGGTGAGGGCCTGCGCATATGCCTCCATAGTAGTAATCTTTTAATGTGAAAGTATCTGACTTCCCTTGATACATCTAAATTACGGAATATTGTTGAAGGTGGGAAGAGAGAATTACAGATGGCTGAGGATAAGGGGAGATGGCTTCGGAGGGCTGGGCCGAAAGATGTTTTTTCCCTTACTTGTTTTTGGGTCATTAATCAGCTAATTGTGAGAACTAGGTAAGAGTTTACAGCACATGAACTACAACCCTGAGAATCATAAAAGGAGAAGTATTAGACTAGAGGGATATGATTATGCTCAGGAAGGATTATACTTCGTGACCATTCTATGTTTTCAGAGAGAGCATCTATTTGGGAGAATTGAAGAACGAAAAATTGTATTGAATGATGGAGGGAGAGTTGCCAGTTCATGTTGGGAAGAGATCCCTAAGCACTTTCCTCAGATTAGCCTCCATGAATATGTAATCATGCCCAATCACTTACATGGAATTTTGGAGATAAGACCTTCTGAAAAAAGTAAGGGCGAAACATCTTTCGCCCAAAGAGCTAACACTTTTAGCTCTCCTTCCCAAACCCTGGGTTCCATCATCCGAGGCTTCAAAATAGGGGTTACCAAATGGTTCAGAAATCATACCGACATCCACAATGTATGGCACAGAAATTACCATGAACACATCATTCGGGATATCTCTGATTATCATCGGATATCTGAATACATAAGGACTAATCCTGAGAAATGGGAGGAGGACTGCTACTGGGGATGAAGGGTGGGGAGCTTCTTTTGGAAGGCTGGGGCGAAAGATATTTCGCCCTTACTAACAAACAGCCAATATGGATAGCTAAGGTAAGGCTTTTAAGTCAGCTCCTTCAACATGAGTATCATCCCTATATCGG